>JBJKRF010000089.1:0-11952 GCA_046704785.1 Anaerolineales bacterium
TTTGCCTCCAGCTTCCTCCAGACCTTGCCTCGCGACAACGCCCTTGCTCTTGGCTAATGGTTGGCGCAATCAGCCTCCATAAGGGTCTCTCACCCTCTAGTCAACGCCCATGCTGGGCGCACCAAAAAGAGAGCAGGCTGGATGAGCCTGCTCTCTGATTCTCCGGGGACTACTCTTCGTCTTCCTCGATCTCGATCAACAAGGCCTCTTTCTTCTCTTTTGGATAAGGCCAGATTTCCCCTTTGACACCCCTGGCAAGGTACCAATCCCCTGCGCGGACGGTTTCGGACCCTTCGAGGGAGGAAATGGTCACTTCCTGGTCTTCGTCCCCACCCGTTACATCGGTCAGCGGAACCAGATAAGTGATCGCCGTTTTCACGCCACGTCCCGGGCGGACGATCTTGTAGGTTTCCTCAAAGATTTTTGCGTTCACCACCCAACGGTTATCAGGGTCGTCGATCTCACTGACAATGTAATCGCCCTTTTGGGCGGTCAATACGTCGCCCGAGGGTGTGACAATCTCCATCGTCTGCGGTGCATCCTCATCTGGCAGAAAATGCTCCACGCGCCGTTCCTCCACGCTACGAAACGGCTTGAACTGTAAAGTGCTCAGGATCGCGTCCTGAGAGGTCAGCACAATTGGTTTTTGCATGTACACAAAATTATAGCAGTTCTTTGAGTAGTAGTGGAAGTCCGCTGGGAAGGACTATTGACCCTGCCCACGCACGACTTTCAACGCATTCGGCAGAACCTCGAAAGACACTTCGCGTAGATTGCTGCCAAAACTGGTAAAAACTTCGCCGTCGGCGTGAATATACAAAGGCCGGTTGGCGAGCAGTGAAAGTTTTTTACAAGTGCCCATTTTCACTTGCGGAAAATTCCCGTGGGTGCCCTTCATAAATTCTGGAATGAGGCGGAACATAGTCAGGCGCCCACAACGGCTGACCATGGTGTAGTGCAGAATGCCATCGTCGACCCGCGCTTCGGGTGCAATCATGAAGCCGCCGCCTTCACGTGGGCCGTTACACATCGTCAAAAGCAGGTTGGATTGTTCCCAGGTTTGGCCTTCGGCCTCGATCTTCATCGCCACCGGATGGTGGTCAAGCAGGATAGTCTGCACGACGGCCATGAAATACATCATAAAACCGCGCACCAACGGCAGGCGGTGCGAACGAATCGTGACCACCGTGTCGAAGCCAATGCCCACAGTGTTGTCAAAATATTCCCGCCGGCCATGTTCATCGCGCATCAAAGCAATATCGACCAGGGAAGGTTCACCCTGTAAAGCGTTCATCAACGCATAGTCCGACTTGGGCGGGACCCCAATCGCATGTGCGAAATCGTTGCCAGAGCCCACGGGGACGACGCCCAGGATCGGGCGTTTCTGCGCCGGCACCTGCATCAACCCGTTGACGATTTCATGCACCGTGCCGTCGCCGCCCATCGCAATGACCATCTCGTACCCGTCGAGGGCAGCCTGCTTCGCCAGTTCGGTGGCATGCGTCGGGTAGACCGTTCCAGACCAATCGGCGTTGCCGTATTCGGCGACGATGGGTCGCAGGTCGTTGGCAACTCTCCAGGCATTTCCCATATCCGCCATGGGATTTAAGATCAGTTTGACTTTACGGGTCATATATACCTCCAAAATGGAACGGGGTTCGCCGCGGTTTGGAAGAATCAATGGGGGTATCTTTCGGCTAAAATCCGAAAGATACCCCCACAGTTCTTCTGCTTCCAAGCTGGCAAAGGATAGAGATTAAAACACACACAAACCGAAAAAGTTGACTCAGCCGACGGCGTTGCCCGCGATCTGGAATGTGCCGCGCGCATATTTTTTGGCGCGGTACAAGGCTTCATCGGCGGCGCGTAAGAGTTCGGCTGCGCTATGCCCGTGCAAAGGATAGATGGAAATGCCGCCTGACAAACCAAGCTTTCCCTTTTTGCCATTCGGCAGGTCGATCACGAATTCCTGCATACCATTCTCAATCTTCTGCGCCGTTTGTTGGGCCGTGCGCAGGTCGGCTTCGGGAAGGATCATGGTCATCTCGTCCCCGCCGTAACGCGCCAGAAAATCGGTGGAACGCAACAGGCGCGTAATATACAGGGAGAAGGTGTGCAGCACTTCATCGCCGAAACTGTGACCATAGGTGTCGTTGATGACTTTGAAACCGTCCAGGTCGAGCATCAAGACGGCGAAGCTGCGGCGATAACGCTGGCAACGATGGACTTCGTTTTCCAGGCGAGCGTCCAGCGCCCGCCGGTTGGGGAGCGTCGTCAAGGTATCGCTCAGGGCCTGGTTGGAAACGATCTGGTGCAGGCGCGCATTGAAAATCGCCAGGGCGGCCTGGTTGGCAAGCTGTTGCATCAGCCGCAGTTCCGTCTGGGAAAAACCTCCAGCGCTCAAACGCGCAATATTCATAACGCCCACGGTTGCATTTTGGACCATAAGCGGCAAGCCAATGATGCTGCCCGTCCAATCTTCAGGGGCGTTCTTGAACAACGGATGGTTACGCATATCTTTCACGTGAATGATCTGTTTTGTCTGAGCTACGGTGTAAGTCAGACCGTCGGAGCGAGGCAGGGAGAAGATAATGTTACGCTTTCCATTAGCGTCGCAAGAGGCGCCGAATCGCAACTGCCCATCCTGGTAGAGGAAAATATGCACATTATTGGCCTCCTTGATCAATTGCATGGCCTCGGTGACCACCGTTTCCAGCACAATTTGCAACTCCAGGCTGGATGTCAGGTTGTACGAAATGCGTTTGAGCGCCTCCAGCTCGGCGGCCTGCTGGTGAATCAACGCCAGGAGGTTGCGATGATTGGTAACGTTGGCGAGCATTTGGGTGACATTTGAATCCTGGGCAGAGACCTTTCCATTTTGGTTGGCAATGTCGAGCAACGCATAAGCAACCCCAAGGATGTCATCTTTTTGTTCCCCACTCAAATTTGTATTGTTCAGCTTTTCTTGGGCCGAGAGAAGAAGCTCTTGTAGGTTATCATCCATGTCTGGTTTTCTGATGAAAGCGAATGGAACGAACAATCAGCAAATTGAACTGATGCAACGAGCTTTGTGATATATCTTGTAAGAGGCGTGCATTTGGATCCAATGCCAACAATTGCATCTGGCTAATGTCTCGCATTTCGTTAGAGCGAGGTGGACAAATCGAGAAAAATTACCACATAAAGTTCCCGGCAAGGAAAACAATGCGGGCATTTTCACGCAAGGTCGAAAACGCTCTACCGGCCCTCTGAAATATTGAAATAAATGATAGGCTCTTTGGGAATCAACGCGGCAAGCCAAGCTTATTTAATGGGTATGCGCGGCACGAAGCACCGCACACACCCAGTTTTACCCAGCACCACGGGGAACCCCAGAGAACCAAATTATACAGCCAGAATAGCCAATACGGAGTATGTTAAAATATAGGTTTGTTAGGGATCGCCCTGTAACAAGGGAAAGCCACGGAGCTGCGGGTAAAAATCACAAATTGCCCGACAAACAAGTTTAACCGTGCAGATTGCTGGAAATTGGAAATATAATACCTTTTCAAATGGAGTCTGGAATGCCTGAAACAATGCTTCCTGCTGCAACCCCGTTGATGCCACGTCGCCGGGCGGTGATTTTGGGCGCATCGAGTGGGATCGGGGCCGCACTCGCCCGCCGACTTGCAAAAGAAGGCTACCAACTGGCCTTGCTGGCGCGCCGGGGAGAAATGCTCAAGTCGCTCTGTGACGAGATCAACCATACCCACGAAGGAATACAAGCAATTAGCTATATCCACGATGTTACCGATTTCGACTCCATCCCCGGCCTGTTCAAACAAGTGCTCAGCGAACTGGGTGGGATGGACCTGTTCGTCTACAATGCGGGCATCCAAATTCCGGTGGGGCCAAACGAGTTCGACTTCGACAAAGACCGCCAGATGATGATGGTAAACGCGCTGGGCGCTCTCGCCTGGCTGGACTACGCCGCCACTATTTTCCAGGGGATGCACGCCGGTCAGATTGTGGGGATCTCCTCGGTCGCAGGAGACCGGGGACGGGTTGGCGCACCGGCGTATAATACCTCTAAAGCGGCGTTATCCACCCTGTTGGAGGCGCTGCGCAACCGCCTCGCCCATCACGGCGTCCACGTGCTGACGGTAAAACCCGGCTTCGTGGATACGGCCATCCTGACGGCCAACGCCGGCGGGAAGAAACTCTTTTGGGTGATTCCACCCGAAAAAGCCGCCGACGATATTTATGCAGCCATCCGCAGCAGGAAACAAGTGGTGTACACGCCGGGTCGTTGGGCGCTGCTCATGTTGGTGGTGCGGCACATTCCGTCCGTGATCTTTCGGCGGCTGTCTTTCTAATCTGTGGAAAACGGAGGGCAAAATCCTTTTCCCTTTGCCCTCGATAAAAATAATGAACCTGACACTTTTCTACGATCGTTTTACAACCCTTGAAAATTTCGGACACTCGCTGCATGCAGCTTCCTATCTCTACCAGCCGACCAGCACCGAGGAGATCGCCGAAATTTTCCAATTTGCCAAAAAGAATAGCCTGACCGTCACCCTTCGTGGAGCGGGTCGTAGCTACAACGACGCAGCCCTCAACGGCGGCGGTATCGTCATCGAAATGCAGAAGATGAACCACATCCTGGCCTGGGATTCCGAGACGGGGCTGGTCAAAGCCGAACCCGGCCTGACTCTCCAGCAACTCTGGCAACACGTCCTACCGGACGGCTGGTGGCCGCCGGTCGTTTCGGGAACGATGTACACCACCCTGGGCGGCTGCCTGTCGATGAACGTCCACGGTAAGAACAATTTCAAGATGGGCCCCATCGGGGAACACGTCGTCGAGTTTAGCGCCCTGCTGCCTACCGGTGAGGAGGTGGTCTGCTCGCCAACCACGAACGGCGATCTGTTCTACAGCATGATCTCCGGGATGGGTATGCTAGGCGTCTTCACTACGATCACGCTCCAGATGAAGAAGGTTTACTCCGGGCTGCTTGAAGTGTACGATCTGCCGGTGCACAATCTCGAAGAACATTTGAAAGTCATGCTCGAAGAAGCCCCGCAGAACGATTACACCGTTGGCTGGCTCGACGCCACTGCAAGCGGCAAAGGCCTCGGGCGCGGACAGGTGCACAGCGCTCGTTACTTGCATGAGGGAGAAGACCCCAACGCGCAGCAGAACAGGCAAGTCAGTTACCAGACGCTACCCGGCACCATTATGGGCGTGCCCAAGGGCCTGCTGCATTATTTCATGGCGCCTTTCATGTTTGCGCCGCTGGTACGGCTGGTCAATACGGGCAAATACATCATGGGGTTGCGTGAAGAGCACTATCGTCAGGCGCATGCTGCTTTCCATTTCCTGTTCGACTACATCCCGAACTGGGAACTGGCCTACGGGCGCGGCGGATTGATTCAGTACCAATCGTTCCTGCCCAAAGAAACGGCGCTGGATGCCTGGCGTGACGTGTTGACGCTTTCGCAGCGGCGCGGCATGCCGTCATATCTGGGAGTTACCAAACGCCATCGCCCCGACAAATTCCTGCTGACCCATGCTGTCGACGGCTTCTCGCTAGCCCTCGATTTCAAGGTTACCGACAGCAATCGCGCCCGGATGCACGCGATGCTGCAGGACTTCGACCGCATCGTGGTAGAAGCCGGTGGACGTTTCTATTTTGCCAAGAACAGCGAAACGTCGCCCGAAACGGCCATCCGCTTTCTCGGCAAAAATACTGTCGAACGTTTCAAGGCGCTCAAGGAAAATGTCGACCCATACAACATCCTCGAGTCCGACCTGTACCGGCGCGTGTTTGAAGAATAAGTTTCGACTCTCCCGTGCGCTGCCAGCGCCATACAAGCGACATGATCTACCACGCCCACGATCTTGGATTGATCGATTACCAGCAAGCCTGGGATTTGCAAGCCCGGTTCGCCGCTGAAATTGCGCGCGGCGAGCGCCCGCCGACCTTGCTGCTGCTCGAGCATCCACACACCTACACAGTCGGGCGGCGCGGCCACAGCGAAAATTTGCTGTGGGACGAACAGACACGCACACGGCGTGGCCTGTCGGTCTACTGGGTGGACCGCGGCGGAGATGTCACCTATCACGGGCCGGGGCAACTGGTTGGGTACCCGTTATTTCCCCTCGGCGCGCTGGACTCGTCGAAGCGGCTTCCGCAGGCGGATTATGTCGGGTACGTGCGCAAACTCGAATCTGCGCTGATCGTTGCGCTGTCCGGGCTGGGGCTGGCTGCCGCCCAACGCACAGGCCTCACTGGCGTCTGGGTGCAGGCGGATGTTGCTTCGCGCTGTCCACGCTGCAAGCCGGAAGATCGCCAGAAGCCGGCCAAGATCGCTGCTATTGGCGTCAAAGTCGATGCCAATGGAGTCAGTCGTCACGGCTTTGCCTTGAACGTCAACCCCAACATGCGCTACTTCGACGGGATCGTCCCGTGCGGCCTCGCAGACCATCCCGTTATCAGCCTGGCCGACCTGTTCACGCCGCCCCCCTCGATGGAAGAAGTCAAGCGACGGGTAGTGGCGGCCTTCGAGGAAGTCTTCGACTGTGAGATGTCTCCTCTTGGCGTCTGACATCCCGGCAAGAGGCTGGCTCGCAAGGCGCTCTTTCGAGCAAAAAGCCTCCCACATTTGTCCCTATTTGGGAAAAATCCCCAGCGACTTATTTGACTTTTATTCTCAAAGTCATTACACTAATACCGGAGATTACAGAGAGCAACTGAAAATATCCAGTGGAAGAGACAAAGTAGCGCTTCAGGAACTTCCTGAAAAAGACCGGTCCTTTGGGATTTAAGATAAGCGGCGCGCGCAAGCCCGCTTCATCTCATCAATTCCCAGAGAGCCTATATTACAAGTTATTTTTTGTCAGGAGGAGAAATGGCGGCACAATACCAATTCGTTATGCACTCCGGGCCCACGCCAGGCAAAACCTTCCCGATCGAAGGAGATGTCGTCACCATTGGGCGCGAGGCCGGGAACACGATTGTGATCAACGACGCCGAAGTATCGCGCAAGCATACCCAATTGGTTCTGCAAGGTGGTAAATATATCGTCTCCGACATGGGGTCGACCAACGGTACCTTTATCAACGGACAACGACTGACCGGTCAACACATCTTGCAGCCGGGTGAAGTCGTGTCGCTTGGCGAGCAGATCAACCTGTTGTTTGAGTCCGTAGCTGTCGTCGACCCAAACGCTACCATGCTCTCTTCGGCGCGTCCGCCTGCGGCCCCGCAAACCGCAGCCAGACCAGCGCCATCCCCTGTTCCTCCGCCACAGCCACAACCATCCAACTATGCCGGGCAGGTTCCGGCAGGGCCCGCCGGGATGGTACCCGCTGGAATGCCTGTGGCGGGGCAACAGACGGCCAAGTCACGGACTCCGTTGATCATCGGCATCGGCGTGGTGGTGTTATTGTGCCTATGTGCCGTAGGTGCATTTCTGTATTTTGCACCAGCATCCTTTTGGTGTCTACTCCCAATATGGGGTTCCGCCTGCCCATAATTCGCCATTATATTGGCACAACCTGCAGCTAGATTTTCCAATCCGCCCCGGAGATTCCGAGGCGGATTGTGCTTTTAAGACAGCTGGCTCACAAGTACGGAAGCTTTATTGTTGGCTTCCGGAATCGAACGCGTCCAACGCCATATTGACGGTGGCTACTTTGGTTTCCATGCTGGCGTAGTCGCCGTGGAGCAGGTCTGCATCTGCGCTTACCAGCAACGACTCAAGGCGCTGGTTGATGGCCTGGTGCGGATGGCGCAAAAAGTCGGCGACGATGCCGCGCTGGCGCATTTCGTTCCCATCCGGCAGCCAGGCAGTGGCAAAGTAGGCCGAGGGGTCCAACAGACGCTCGTAGTGACGCATGGTGTCGTAGAACGAAATCGTATCGTGGACGTCGGTCACATCGGTTGGGGTATAAGTCTGCTTTTTCAGAAAAGCGATGTAGTTCTGTTCCAGAGTGTGGAACGAAAGCTGAAAATGCTTTTGCAAGGCCGCATCGATGGCGTCGGAGGGCTGGCCGTTGGGAGCCGGATGAATGTCTCGGTAAAAGGCATTGTAATTTTGCCAACCATAGGTCTGGACCATGTAGCTGACCAATGCGGCAGCCTCGATGTAGCCAACCTCATGCTGCTCGGAATAAAAATCGTTGCTCAACTGCTCCAATGGGATGTAGTCGTTCGTGGCAAGTACCACGGCAGCGCGGGGCACAATCGGTTCTGGCTTGAAATGTCCGCCAGTGATGTAGACGGCCAACCCCTCTTGCAAAATGGATGGACGGTCGTCTCCGCCCATGGTGCCGTCGAGCGCGTGAACCAGTTCGTGATGGATGACGATGGCCGCCGTACTCCCCGCATAGTTCTGGTCCAGGTAGGATACGTAGATCGCGTCTGACGTGAAGCCACCCTGTCCCAGCACGCGCGACATGAGCGTGAGCTGAACCCTGTGGGGGAACGTCTGTCCCATACGTTTTTCCACATCCTCGGCCTGCGTCTCGATGGTTTGTTTGAGCGAATCGATGTCGCGGGCGGCATCCGTGCCGCTGATATAGTGGATGCTGCAACAGGGGACGGAGGCCGTCTCCCAGTGTGCATCTTGCTGGGCAGACGGTAGCGCAGAGACGGGACGTAAGGTAACCTGCTCCTGCCACAAGATTCCGCCCGGGTTGATGGAAAAATCCAGGGTATACGGACCTGCTTGCAAGTCGTGCGTGTCCCAGGCCCAATAGAAGATGGCTTCGCTACGGTCACCGATGCCGTAAGGCTGGAATTTCGCCTCGCCCAGAGACTGTCCCTGAAATGAAAGTTGAACCGCGCGCCCCCGCGACTGGAAGCCGGATGGGGCAACCACTTCGAAGCTTACCTGGTCGCCCACATACAATCCGCCGTCGGGATGGTCGATGACCTGGAAATCGCTTTGGGGCGTGGCGGTTGCGGTCGGTGTGGGCGTAAGAGTGGGCGTGGGCGTTGGGGTGATGAACAGGTCTGGCAAGGATGTTACCGTCCGGCAGGCGACGAGCAACAGCACCCAAACAAGGAATAGGTATTTTGCAGGCCTACGGGAAGGTAGAGGAGATATTGGAGAGGACCCGCCAAACTTGTTCTTGCCTATCAGGGGGATTCCATAAAAAACAGCGAGGAGAAATCGATGCATAGGCGTTATTATATAATGCCCTTTGGGTGTTTATGACCGTGAGGGTATAGTTGCAATCGTCGGACGGAATCCATACAATGATACTGAGGTGCCATGGAAAATTCATCTTCGCCACAATGGAGTTCGACCACCAAGACAATCATCGCAATCACCCTGATCGCCACCATCGCCGGGTTGTTGATCAAGTTTCAGAGCATCGTCCCGTTGTTGTTGATGGCTTTCATCCTGGTTTACCTGCTCTACCCGGTGGCCTCGTTCTTGAACCATCATCTGCGGCTCTCCTGGGGCCTTTCGGTGGGTGCCTTGTACGTCGTCCTGGTGCTGACCATTGTCGGGCTGTTGACGCTGGCGGGGCTGGAACTGGCTTACCAGTTCCGTAGCCTGATCACATTCATTCAAAACAGTCTGAACCACATCCCGGCGCTGGCAGATACGATTTCCAAACAGGTCTTCACCATCGGCCCCTTCCGTTTCGAGATGGCAAACCTCGACCTGGGCACCCTCAGCGGACAACTGATCGATACCCTGCGCCCCATGCTCGGCCAAACGGGGCAGGTGATCGGAGTCGTAGCTGGCGGCGCGCTGAACGTTGTCGGCTCGTCGGCGTTCGTGCTCCTGATCTCCTATTTTCTGCTGGTGGAGAGTCGTGGCCTGCGAGAAGGCATCTTGCACATCAACCTGCCCGGCTACTCCGATGACCTACATCAATTGAGCCTGGGCCTGGCGCACATCTGGAATGCCTTCCTGCGCGGACAGATCATCGTCATTGCCCTCGCCAGTTTTGTCTACTCGATTGTCTTGAGCACCTTGGGAGTGAATTACGCACTTGGATTGGCGCTGTTGGCCGGGTCGGCGCGCTTCTTACCTTACATCGGCTCGCTCATCAGTTGGACAACCCTGGCGCTGGTGACCTTCTTCCAGCCACACACGCCCTTCGGGCTCGCCCCGCAGACGTATACGTTGATCGTGCTCATCCTGGCCTGGGCTATCGACGGTATGATCGACAATTTTGTCTCTCCACGCATTATGGCCGATGCCTTGAAGGTCCATCCGGCAGCCGTGCTGGTGGCCGCCATCATTGCGCTCGACTTGTTGGGCATCCTGGGCGTCATCATCGCAGCGCCCATCCTGGCAACCATCCAACTGATCGTCCGCTACATCGTCCGCAAACTCTTCGACCTCGATCCATGGGAAGGGATGCAAGCTATCAGCGCGCCCCCCCCTTTGCGCCAACAGGTGCGCGAGTGGTACGACAAATTACGCACAAAACTTCGCCCAAAAGAGTCAGTGAAATAAAGGCGCGCTGCACTATAATTATAAAAAGCGGTCTTTCCCCCGGCGGCCCCTGGGGAATTAATTTCGCAAGTCTCCGCGTTGCGTGCTGGCCTTGCAACGCGGAAGGCGACCGAAAATTTGAAAGGAGTCCATCATGGCGAAAAATGACGAACCCGTAACCGAGACCCTGGCTGAGACCGAAAATTACCTGGTCTGGAAGTCTGACGACCCGGATGGTGAAACCACGTTTCACCTCGAGCTCGGCAGCGTAACGGTCCACTTCTTTCGCGAAGAGTGGGATGAGTTCCTAGAGCTTGTTCGCTCGCTTGCATAAGCTTACAAACACGGATGGAGAATCCGTGTTTGTATTTAAGCACATCAACCGCGCAAGAAGATGAAACTGCGAAATTCGATCACAGATGTTCCCGGAATCGAAGTTGGCCACGCCCAAGACGAAACGGCCCTGACGGGTTGCAGCGTGGTGTTATGTCGCAAAGGGGCCGTCGGCGGGGTGGATGTGCGCGGCAGCGCGCCCGGCACGCGGGAAACCGACCTGCTCGATCCACTCAACCTGGTGCAGAAAGTACATGCGATTCTGCTGGCAGGCGGTTCGGCCTTCGGCCTGGACGCCGCCGGTGGGGTGATGAAATACCTGGAGGAACAAAAAATCGGGGTTGCAACCGGCGCCCACAAAGTACCGATTGTGCCTGCGGCCATTCTGTTCGACCTGGAACTGGGTGACGGGAGCATACGCCCCGACGCCCTCATGGGCTACCAGGCGGCCTCCAACGCCTCGGCGGATGAGGCCCGCGAAGGGAACCTGGGCGCGGGAATGGGTGCCAGTGTTGGAAAGATTTTCGGCAATGCGGGCGCGATGAAATCCGGGGTGGGCACATGCAGCCTGGTAATCGGCGGCGGATTGATCGTCGGCGCGCTGGCGACGGTCAACGCCTTCGGCGATGTGATCGACCCAGCGACGGGCCGGATCGTAGCCGGGGCGCGTTCGACCAAATTGGGGCCGCTCAAGCTGGGTCGTGAGCACGATTTTGCCGATACGCTCGAAACGATGAAGTCTCTCACAGGCCGGACGATCTTGCGCCTTGCCACGCGGAGCAACACGGTCATTGGGATAGTGGCGACCAACGCCCACCTGACCAAGGCCGAGGCCAACAAAATGGCGCAAATGGCGCACGATGGCCTGGCGCGCGTCGTCCGCCCGGCACACACCATGCTAGACGGCGATACGATCTTTGCCCTGGCGACCGGCTCAAAAAAAGGCGATGTCAGCACATTGGGGGCGTTTGCCGCCGAGGCATTCGCCCAAGCCTGTTTAAGGGCGGTCCGGGCTGCGGGGAGTGCGGGCGGGCTTCCGGGTTTGAAACCCGATTAATCGAGTAGGGAGCGGCGGCTAACCGCTCCCTCTCACACCACCGGACATGCGGGTCCGCATCCGGCGGTTCACCAAGAGTAGCGCAGAAAGATTTGCGCTGGATTTTCTTCTGTCTCGTGC
>JBJKRF010000090.1:0-5233 GCA_046704785.1 Anaerolineales bacterium
AATTTCAACCTGCATTTGACGATCAAAGCTCGTTTCTGTAGGAAAAAGCCATATATAGGGCTGTGTGAAACCAGTATGTTCATGAAATTTGTAAAGCTGATCTTGGCTGAATGTGAACCGTGCCCAACTTAATCTTATCCGTTCAGTGGCTACCTGTCTCTAATTTGTAAAGGTGCTTTTTCTCACATCTGAACCGTGCCGTTGAAAGATATCGATAGGAATTTGACCGTACTGCAAAAATCGACAGTTCCCGAAACCTTGTTGCACATGACCAAGCTTCTCCCAGACATTCTGGCCACCGCCGATAATCGCCTGCCAATGTTCCTCGAATTTTGGTCGCAGGCCAGCCGTGATAAGAAAATCTGGGAAGCCAGCATCCAGCCTTATCGTTCCTATCGAGCACAATTTGCAGAGCTGGTTGAGACCGGTATCACTGATGGTACATTAAAAAAAGTGGATCCCCAGATTGCAGGTCAACTGATCCTTTCGATGGCAGTGGGATTACTGTTGCAAGGCTTGCTCGACCCGGAAAGTGCGGACTGGGGGAAAACTGCCAGGGCAAGCATGCAGATTCTCATGGAAGGTTTGGCAAAATGATTCTGGTTACCGGCGCAACCGGGCATATCGGGAATGTACTGGTACGCAAACTCGTCGAACGGGGAGAAAGGGTGCGGGCGTTGGTCTTGCCTGGGGAAGACACAACCCCACTCGACGGGTTGGATGTGGAAAAAGTCCCGGGGGATGTTCTGGGCCGTTCGACGCTGCAGAACGCTTTCCGGGGCGTGCGTAGTGTGTTCCACCTGGCGGGAGTCATCTCTATCATGCCGGGGAAAAATGCAGCGGTACGATGTGTCAATGTCGATGGAACGATCAACGTCTTGAAAGCAGCACTGCATAGCGGCGCGGAACGCCTGGTATACACCAGTTCCATCCATGCGCTGGCGCGGGTGCCGCACGGCTTTGTAGTGGATGAGCGCATCCCTTTCGATGTGGACAATCCATACGGGGTGTATGACCGTTCCAAGGCGGAGGCCACGCTCGAAGTGCTGAGGGCGGCTGCAGGTGGGTTAGACGCGGTTGTTGTCTGTCCGACGGGTGTGATTGGCCCCTACGATTTTCGTGATTCAATGATGGGGGCTGTCATCCGCTCAGCGGCGCAGCGTAAACCTACGCTTTACGTAGATGGGGCGTACGATTTCGTTGACGTGCGTGATGTAGCAGAAGGGATGATCGCGGCCGTAGAAAAAGGGCGATGCGGTGAGAGTTATATTCTGTCGGGCCAGCGCATTTCAGTGCGTTATTTATTGGAGACGGTGCGGGAAGTTACGGGCAACGGTTTTGCACAGTTCAAGGTACCCCTGGCACTGGCGCGTTTCGCTGCACTGTTCACGCCGATCTATTATCGACTCGCGAGAATCAGCCCACGTTTTACGCCCTACTCGTTAGAGGTCTTACAGAGTAATTCTGCTATCAGCCACGCCAAAGCCACACAGGAGTTGGGCTACCAACCGCGTACAGTGCAGGAAAGCGTTGCCGATACCGTTCGGTGGCTTTTCGAGGGGCGTACTAGTGCCGCAACTTTATAAAAATGGAGAATGCAAGGTCTGGTTTTCGGAGAAAAATCCAGAACGTAAGCCTACAACTTAAGAAAGTTGCGGTACTAGGGGGGGCTTTGGGAGTTAGCGAGATAAAGCAGATTGCTATCCCCCTTAATCTTGTGCTTTTTCTGCTTGCGCTGGTAGCGGGTCGATCCGGAATACCGGACATTGAGGAGCCGCCGCTGCGAAAGCATCTGGATCGTTAGCCAACCCCAGCGTCATCGTAAAAAACTGTACACCGGCTCGCACCTGGCGTGGAAATTCCCGCAATACCTCGCCTCGGGCTGCTATCGGCAACTCCACCAGGGATACTCGTTCTCGCTTTCTGCCTCGTGAAATAAATCCCCATCCCGCTGCACGTGCGTTCTTAACCCAATGGGTTTCACCGACTGTGGCGATATACCGCTGACCGTTCACTGTCAGAAGTGAGACGGGCGTGCTTCGTAATCTGCCACTCTTGCGCCCCGGAATGGAGAGGACATATTGGGTGCCGAGGGCCAGTCCCATGCGATTCAGCGCAACGATCAGGCGATTGGCTGGCTTGAGCCACTTGGGCAGTTGTGGCTGGCGCGCTGTTTTTGGGTCTTGCCTGTCTTGCCCTGAATTACTCCACGAAAATCTCGACGTGTTCACCATCTTCCTCATCGGTGGCGTCGATGATTTTTCCGGTCATGCCCGAATGCAGCGCTTCCATGATTTGCCCCATATCCACGCCTTCCATTTCGGGGGCGAAGTGCGCCCCGATCTTCATTCCGGCATCCAGCAGGCCGATCGGAATCTGGACGGCTGCTTTGGCACGCCCCGTTGCTATATCCGTCACGCGTACACGCAGCCAACGGGCGGAACCTGTTCCCCGAGGAACGGATGGGCCTCCCGGCCCACGATGAGGTTCGCTGAGCGCTGTCAGTAGTTTGGCGCCCTCCTCGGCGCTGATCTTTCCCTCCTCGATCATCTTCAGGATTTTCATTCGTTCTTCCGTGGTGGCCATCAGCAACCTCCTCAACCAATATAGATTTGGACGTGTTCACCGTCTTCGTCATGGACATCTATAAATACAGGCGCCGTGGAAGATGTGCTTTCAAAAACGGCGTGCAAAATGTCGTCAGTATGTCGTCGGTCATCGTTGGGAATATGATTCCCGAAAATGGGCATGCCCCAATGGACCAGTCCCAAGGGGAGCGGAACACTAAACGCGATCCGCTGCGGGCTTTCTCCGGGTTTCTGTTTGATATCAACGGAAAGCCATTTCGACGTTCGACTTCCAAAAGCAAAGGCAAGGATGCCCACGCCCAGGAAAAAGACGACCAACGCAACGAACAGCCAAAATCCAAGACCACCCGCCTGGAACGAAGTATACATCCAATAAGCAGCCAGAACCGTGACGATCACTCCGACCCACATGGGAATCGTCCATAGCTTGCGGAGGCGATCGATCTTGTGCGTGAACTCTGCTTCCACTTTGGGGTCCACCGTGGAGGTGACGACCTCGGGCGTGGGTTCGTCTCCATCGGGTGCGTTCTCTTCGAGCGCCTGAATCAACGTCAGGCCCTGTTCGGCGGAGATTTTACCGTCTTCGATCATCTTCAAGACTTGTTGACGCTCATCATCGGCCATACGACGCTCCTATTTTCCTTCCAAGGCGGACAATAGTTTCTCAGCCTGCTTGACGGAAATTCTTTTATCCTCGAGCATCTTCAGGATTGCCAGGCGCTCCTCATTGCTGACTGGTTCGCTGGGCGGAGTCGGCGGCGTGGACGAAATCGGCGATGGGGGACGTCCTCGCCCGGTGACGCCCATAAACTGGGAGCGCCGTTCTGCGGCCCGCAATTTCTCTTCAGCGCGCCGCATGGCGGCTTCCATACGCTGCTGGATGCGGGCGCTTTGCATCTGGGCCACTCTTTGTGTGACTTCTTCCACCTGACGCGAAATCCGCTCGTGCAAGTCTGCCGGCACGCCAGGGAATTCTCCGGAAAAGAGATCACTATATCCGAAGGGATCGAAGTCGGCTTTTGACTCCCACTCCCCTTCTTTGCTGGTCACGACGAGGTCTTCCCCGGCGACCAGATGGAGCGTCGCCGACCCGGAGCCCAGGACCAACTTGCGGGTGGCAGCCTCTTCGACGGAGGTCACACCGGGCAGGTCGATGCGGATGCCCTCTTCTGCGCCAGCTTGCAGGTCGAGTTGCGCATCCAGCGTTGTCGGGACGCACAATAGCAGGTCGCATCCGGCGGTGACATCGATATTCGTCCCATTTTTGGGGTGCAGGGAAAGGATGGCATCGCCTCCGGCTACTGCTGTGACGTTTCCTTCCATATTACGCAGGTGCAGATCAGAGTTAACGCTCTCTAATACGACATCCCCTTTCACATCACGCAGTGAAGCATTGGAGCCCACCTTCCCAACTTGCAGGTTCCCACTGGAACTCCGCAGACTCAAATCGCCGCCCACTGAGTCGATCTTGGCCGCGCCCACGTTACGGACCTGGAGGTCGCCGCTGACGTTGACGATCGTGACATCGCCCGTCAGAGCGCGGATGTCGGCGTCGCCGCTGATGTTGTCGAGAGACAAGGAGGCCTCGCGCGCAACGTAGAGGATCAGGTCATCATCGCACCGTACAGAAACGGCCTGGCCTTCGTTGTTTAACTCAAGAAGATCCCCGCTGGTTTTGGCCGTGATTTCGGGCCGCTCCCAACCAACGACTTGCAGATCGCCGTTCACGTTTTCAACTGAAATCTTTACCTGGCCTGCAACGGCGAGCGTTTCTCGTTTCATTCCGTCTCTCCTCTCAAGACGCGCATTGCTTCGTCTGCTGAGATTTTTCCCGTATCCAGGTCTTCCAAAATTTGGCGGCGACGTTCCTCGGGCGCTTCGGTCGGCTCGTCTTTACCGGGTTCATACCCCAGCGCACGGATAATA
Source organism: Anaerolineales bacterium (assembly GCA_046704785.1). Classification (GTDB taxonomy): domain Bacteria; phylum Chloroflexota; class Anaerolineae; order Anaerolineales; family Villigracilaceae; genus JBJKRF01. The sequence continues at coordinate 4,515 of JBJKRF010000090.1, forward strand.
TCGTGCAAGCGGTTACGAATCGTCGGGTAGGAAAGCCGGAGTTCATCTTCCATACGAGACAGCTTGCCCTCGCAGCGGATGAAGGTCTCGATAAAGTCGAGTTGCTCGGAGGCCAGGTGCGCGAATGGGCCGCTGACGAAACGACCTTCCAGCGTCGTGTCGCAGGACTCGCAGTGCAGGCGGGTAATGGTGAGCTCATTCCGGCAGACCGGGCAGCGGGTAATAGCATTGTTCATGAATAATCTCCAGAAAGAAGGTGGGAAGCAAACGGTATTTGCTTCTCGTATGCTGACTACGCCTTCCAAAATTTCCAGTTTTGCCGAAGGACAATAAACAATCGCAAACTAATTATATATATTTAAGAATATATGTCAATAATAAATAAGCTTTTCTAAATAATTCTTTCTATTTTATAACATTAACTAAATGAAAACTGAGGGTATTGAATAAGAAATCAAAAATGGGTGTGGCCTATTCTTTTCGGGATTTCGGTTTAGTATCGACCAAAATCCCCTTCTTTCACGGCTTTCGGCCTATTTTACAGATGATGGCGGGCTTTTTTAATTGAACTTGCCTGACTGAAATGGCGTGCTTCTGTCTTAGTCAAGCGCATCTTGCGCAAATCTAATAATCGGGTAACATAAGGGCATGAGCACGAAACGAACCTATTTTGGTTTTTCCACGCCACAGCAGCGGAAGCTGTTATTTGAAACATGGGA
>JBJKRF010000091.1:0-70641 GCA_046704785.1 Anaerolineales bacterium
TTAAATCACATTATTAGTGTAATCTATTTATTTTTTTTTTTTTCATAAGTTTGAGAATTGAGTTGTGGGGGGGGGGGGGGGGGCGCGGCCCCCCCCCCCCCCACCCCCATATCTATTCAGCACCACGGAAAATCCTAGAGAACCATAAAATATCCCGAACGAGGGATGATTTGTGTTTCAACGCTGTGCGAATAGAACGGGGAAGTACCGCTAAAAAAGACTGTCTCATTCTTCCAAGTTTTGTGCCATAATATCGAAGGGACTTAACAATCCGGTTGGTCGGCGCATTGGACAAACCGTCAGCCCGCGCAACAAAAGGGGAACCGAGGTCAATCTCATGGTAGAAAGCGTCGGGATTCTGCATCCAGGCGAAATGGGCATTCCGATCGCTGAATCCGCCCAAAACAGCGAGTACAGCGTCTTTTTTGGTCTCCTGAACCCTCAAACACACAAATCTGCCAGAGGCGAGAAGTTGACGCACAGGCGTAAGAATTTTGCCACATCCGCCCGAACAGACACCTCGATATGACCCAACGATTTTCAGTCATCCGTAGTAGCAAAGGCTTGGTTATGTGGGTACCCCAGGTAAATAAAGTGAGTAAAGGACTTCGCTCATGAGAGAGACTGCAAAAAAAAGATCAACGATTGGGGTGCTGGCAGGTATTCAAGTTTATTATGGAACAATTTTGGGCAACTTTATTGGCCCCTTGCTGCATGGGGTGTATTCGGCTGCGGAAAACAGGCAATGCAACCTGCTGTTGGCCTGCGGTATGGACAGTTCTTCTTATACAGCGGTCCGTCCAGCATGGCCCGTCCCGTCGCCGGAGGTCGATTACCTGCCCGTTGGCCCCTGGAACACCGATGGGTTGATCGTGGTCAATCCATTGTTCTCGGCGGCCCGCTCTCGTTATATCCAGGATTTGATGGCGGCCGGGCACCCGATTGTCTTCGCCGCTACCGGTGAGGACGGTCCCACCGTCGCCATTGACAATGCCGGCGCCGTGCGTCGGGCGCTCTCGCATCTGATGGCCCACGGCCACCGCCAGATCGCTTTTATTGCCGGCTACCCTGACGATTCAGGGGGGGATAGCGGCGTCCGGTTAAACGCTTTCCAGCAAACCGTCCAGGGATACGGTCTGGCCGCCGACCCCAAGCTGATCGCTTATGGCAAGCATGGGATCAACGGGGGTCAACAGGCCATGAGTCAGATTTTGAGTACAGGGGTTCCGTTTACGGCGGTATTGGCCAGCAATGACGAATCTGCCATTGGAGCGATGAGCGTGCTCAAAGCGGCCGGATTTCGAGTCCCACAAGATATAGCCATCATCGGTATCGACGATACATTCGAAGCGATGACCCAGGTGCCGCCGCTTACCACCTTCCACAGTTCACCGTTTCGTATGGGGTATCAAGCTTTGGAATTGTTGCTCGATTACATCGAAGGCCGAAGAAAAAAGCTGGAGAGTATCACCATCCCCATGCAATTTGTTGTCCGCCAATCCTGTGGCTGTCAACCAGACCAGATGCCGCAGCTCATTATTCGCAACTCCAGGGTACTTGCATCCCGTGATAATGCGCTGGCAATTACTTCCTATCTGGCCCAAACGACGACGGAAATCGTCCTGGCAGGAACACAACGCTTGAGCCCGGGCGAAGTACATTCCAGGTGTGAGCACCTGATAGAAACTTTTATCGAGAGCCTCCATTCAAAAAAGCCCGTCCTTTTTCGCCTGTTTCTCGAGGAAACGCTGACGCGTGTGGAGAATCTCGAAGATGACATCTATGTATGGAACACAGTGATCTCCTCGCTGGAAAGCGGCCTGGGCTTGATTCGAAAAATGATGAGTTGGCCGGAGGCAGACCAACAACCCGAGACCATGGTGGCGGAAGCGCGCACAACCATCACCCAGCACATGCAGCGCCAATACAGGCGCTTGCTCATCCACCAAATCTGGAACGCCGACCAGGTTGGTCAGTTGAATGCGCGCTTGCTGACCGCACTGGACGAGGCGCAAGTCTACGAGATACTGGCGAGTTACCTGCCCCAGGTGGGAATCCAACACGTTGGTGTGGCATTTTTCGAGGCCGAAGATAACGACCCGGTTGCCTGGAGTTGGTTGCGCAAAGTATCAAAACATGGCAGCGAGCTTCGTTTTCCAAGTCGCCAATTTCCACCCCCCAACTTGTACGTCGAACCGTATCGCCTGCTCCTGCTTCCCATGACCAGCCGGGAAGAGATGCCTGGGTTTGTCGCCTTCGACGCAGCCGACCTCGAAATATGCGCCCATATCGTTTGGCAATTGGTCACCTTTCTCAAGGTCGTACGCTTGTATCGGGAAGCCACACAGGGACGTCAATTAGCAGAAGAAGCCAACCGTTTAAAAAGCCGTTTCCTCTCAACGGTAAGCCACGAGCTTCGCACGCCCCTCAACCTGATCGTCGGATTAAGCGAGATGCTGCTGCAAGAAGAGAAGGACGATGGCTCGAAAACAGGGCGTGACCTCAAACGGATTCACGCCAGCGCGCAGCACCTGGATGGCCTGATTCGAGACGTACTGGATTTGGCGCACAACGAAATGGGCGAACTGAAACTGGTCTGCGAACCCCTAGACCTGGCAGATGTACTCAAAGTGGTAGCCTCGGTGGGGGAACAATTGGTACAAGATAAAGGCCTGGAGTGGCAGGTTTTCATTCCAGAGGACCTGCCCAACGTATGGGGAGATCGAACGCGACTGCGGCAGGTAGCGCTCAACCTGATCAGCAACGCCGTGAAGTTTACCGCCCAGGGCCAGGTGACCTTACGGGTCAGCGCAACCAACGAGACGGTGACCATTGAAGTAAGCGACACCGGCCTGGGAATTATGCCGGAGGAGCAAACCGTCATCTTTGACGAGTTCCGCCAGTCGGAGAGAACGACCGCGCTTGGATATGGCGGTCTGGGCTTGGGGCTGGCTATCTGCAAGCGGCTGGTAGAGTTGCACGGTGGAAATATCGGAGTCCATTCGTCAGGGGAGGAGAGCGCCGGTTCGACGTTTTATTTCACACTTCCAACCATGAAAAATGATGTGGAATTGAGATTGCCAGAGACAGTTTCCCATGATCGTCCGGTGCTCCTCCTGGCAGAAAACCCTGGGAATGGCGAACGCTTACGTGAGTACCTGACGCAGCAAGGCTTCGACGTAGAACTGGTACGGATCGACGCCAACGAGGACTGGTCGCCTTATCGGATCAAGTCTCAGCCGGGAGCCATCGTGTTGGAGCAGGGCACAGCGACGAAACAAGGTTGGAGTATATTGCGGACGCTGCGGGAAAACCCGCTTACACGAGATATTCCTGTCCTGTTCTATTCCCTCGACAAAAAACAGAATAGCGGTTCCATCCTCGAGTTGAATTACCTCACCAAGCCTTTAAATAAAGCCGAACTCATCCAGGCCCTGGAACGCCAAGAAATCAATAAAGGCACTGAAAAGCGAGAGAAAATTGTACTTATTGTCGATGACGAACCAAGCACGGTGGAGTTGCACGCCCGCATGGTGGCAGCGTGGTCGCCGGCATGTCGTATTTTGAAGGCCAGAAATGGCAGAGAAGCACTGGAGGTCATTCACGAAGCACGCCCAGACTTGGTCCTGTTGGATTTGATGATGCCTGAGTTAGACGGTTTCGGCGTCTTGGAAGCCATGCGCAGCGATCAACGCAGCCGTGACATCCCTGTCATTGTGTTAACCGGCCAGGCCTTAACTTTGGAAGATATCGAGAACTTGGGCCGCGGCGTAACCAGTGTACTCAAGAAGGGCTTGTTCAGCGCCCAAGAAACCTTGGCGCATATCGAAGCAGCGTTGGCACGCAGCGCAACCCTGGGAAATGACACCCAACGCGTTGTTCGCAAAGCGATGATCTACCTCCACGAACATTACATGGAAGCAATCTCACTGGACGATACAGCCCGACACGTGGGTATGAGCAAGGAATATCTGGCGCGCTGTTTCCGGCAGGAAATGGGCATCACTCTGGTCACGTATCTCAATCGGTACCGGGTCAATCAGGCGAAAGCATTGCTCGAAGCAGGAGAGTGGAACCTGACAGAGATCGCCTTAGAGACGGGTTTTTCGAGCAGCACCTATTTCAGCCGGGTCTTTCGTCAAGAGGTGGGAGTGAGCCCCAAGGAATATAAACGCGTTGCGAAACAGTTGAGCCCCTAAGCCATCAATCGCGCAGGATCGTAACCAACAGCCACACCAACCCATCTTAATCCAAACTGGGGTCGTATCGAGGGTAAGCTCGCAGTGACATCCCTCGCACACTATTCATACATGAGCCTCGATTTTTACATCCAGCAGTCAATATCCTGCTTGTGCCGATTAATATCCTGTAAGACTTTTGTTGCAGTGAACGCTACAATAATAACAACGTTTAGTTCGCTAATCTGAGCGATCCTGCCATATGCGACGATGGTTTGTGGGTCTCCAATTAGCGTGGTTAAACGGGTTTGTGGGAGCGTGGTGTGCGCAGCACGAACACTGCGCACACCACCGGACTTCCCGTCGCACGAAAAATTCCACAGAGACTGCCTTCTTAATTCAGAAATATCCTTCTTTATGCCCATGAAAGAAGTGCATAAGCAAAACCAGAGTCGTAGCAATGCCCAAGGGTAAGCTCTCTGATTCTTGTGGTCTCAACTCATCGCACGAAGGCTTGCATGCGATGAGTCCTGAATAAAAGATTCTTGTCGGCAATCGTTGCCTGCAAGAAACCAAAGGAGAAAGAAATGAGAATCCAAAAGAAGTTGATACACATCCTCTCGGCCAGCACCCTCCTGCTGGTGCTCATTGCGTCGACGCCGATGATTGCTTCTGCAAAGTCGCGTCCCGGCGGCGGTCGCAGCCTCGACCCGCACACCCAGTTCTACGTCCCCAAGGCAGACCACGGTGCGGTTGAACAGATTGCCAGCCTGATATCCAGCCACGACAGGGCCGATGCCAATCTCATTGGAGAGATGATCGATACCCCTCAGGCAGTTTGGTTCACCAGTGGGACGCCCAAAAGCGTTCAGCAGGATGTAAAAAACACGGTCCAGCGCGCTGCCGGAAAAGGCACAGTGCCCATTTTGGTCGCCTACGATATCCCCGGTCGTGATTGCGCGCAATATTCCGCGGGCGGCGCTGCCACAGGCGACGATTACAAGGCCTGGATCGACGGTTTCACCGCGGGGCTGGGCGATCATAAAGTGGTCGTCATCCTCGAACCCGACGGCCTGGCCCTGCTGCCGACCGACTGCGGACAACCCGATACCTACGACCGCGTGAGCCTGATCAGCTATGCAGCCCATGCCTTGCTGCGCGACCCGAATGCTGCCATCTACCTCGATGCCGGGCACAGTTCCTGGCACAACGTGGCCGACATGTCCACCCGCCTGGTTGAGGCAGGAGTTCAAGATGTGTCAGGCTTTTTCCTGAACGTCTCGAACTACCAGTACACCGCAAACGGCATTCAGTACGGAACCTGGATCTCTGACTGCATCACGTACGCAACCGTGTTGGACCCGGGCAACTACGGCGCCTGTCCTGACCAATACTGGAACGGCGGCCCACCCGACTGGGTTGGTGTGGCCCTCAGCGCTTACGGAGAATGGAGCGACACGGCCAGTGAACAAGACCTCAACACCTCCGGGGAAAACACCCGTTACGCAAGCATGCTTGGCTCCACGGCACCCACCACTCACTTCGTGATCGACACCAGTCGCAACGGCGTAGGCCCGTGGCCTGGCACTTCCGACCATCCCGCCAGCGATGCCGCCACACAAGACTGGTGCAACCCGCCCGATCGTGGCCTGGGTTACCGGCCAACCGCCAATACGGGTGTGCCGCTGGTGGACGCCTACCTGTGGGTGAAAATTCCCGGTGAGTCAGACGGCCAATGCTACCGCTGGACAAGCGGGCCGCTCGATCCCGCGCGCGGCGTCCAGGACCCGGCTGCCGGGCAGTGGTTCACCAACATGGCGCTCGAACTGGCGAAGAATGCAACCCCGCCTCTTCATTTTTCCTTTCCCTTCCATTAGGCGCTAATCACAAAACCCGTACGCCGACGAAACAAGAGCAGGGCCACAATCGCCCTGCTCTTTTCGTATTCCCATCTTCGTCCACAAATAGGCGTATACTACACTTTGACACAGCGCAATTTCGACGAGATGCCTAATCGATTCACTGGAGGAGCGATCATGACAGATTGGCTGACATGGCATGAGCAATACGACGACCCCGGTTCATCTCTATCCCATCGATTGGATGTGGTGCGGCGCTTTATCGACAAAGCCCTGACAGAGATGCCCGCCGGGCCGATCCGCGTGGTCAGCATGTGCGCAGGCGATGGCCGCGATCTCTTGAACGTGCTCGCCTCGCATCCCCGGCGGGAAAACGTCTCGGGGCGGCTCGTAGAACTCAATCCTCAACTGGCGGAACAAGCCCGGGCGGCGGCCCCGCCGGGAATCGAGGTACTGCGTGGGGATGCCGGCCTCAGCGATTCGTATGCCGGGGCTGCGCCCGCCGACCTGCTGCTCGCGTGCGGCATCTTCGGCAACGTCAGCCAAGACGACATCCGCATAACTATCGAGTCCTGGCCGATGCTGTGCGCCCGGAACGCTACGGTTCTGTGGACGCGCGGCGACTTCGAACCCGACCTGCGGCCTACGGTCCGGCGTTGGGTGGAACAGGCGGGCTTCGAAGAGGTGGCATTCGAGGGCGCGCCGGAGAAATACGGTGTGGGTATGGCGCGGATGACCCGAGATCCGATCCCCTGGCGGGCCGATGCCCATTTCTTTCAATTTCTGCCCGAAAAGGTCCAGCCGAATTCTACATAACACACATCCGCTAATTGCTACTACGAATTGAGGAACCCTCTCTTGACCCGTGAAGTTCATCTGAAGCACAAATCTATACACATCGGTTTACACAAAAACCAGAAAGGGTATACTACACCTGGAAGTTCGACTCCGATAGCCCAGCCTGCGTTGCCCCATCCATAATGAATTCAGCAAATTGAAAGAAGCGCCAAAACCATGCCCATGAGTATCGATCCACAACCCGCCGACGACGAGATCGAATGCGCGCGCTGCGGTGCACACATCTACTACGGACTTACCCGTTGCCCAAACTGCGGGGTCAACCTTTACGAGCCGGAGGATGAAGACGGAAGCGACGAGGCAAGAGAATCGCACGCAGCGTCCCCCCGTCGAAACGGGGTCGGCGCCCGGCTGGAAGGATTCATCCACCGGATTACCAAGAAACCCTACCCGGTGGACGAACTGTTCGGCACAGCCATCAACCAGGCAGACCTCTTCAACGACCTGCTCGTCAAAGTGGGCGGCGACCAGGCAACCGTGGAACGCCTGATCGATTTCGAACGCCAACAAGACCCCCAGGGCAACCGAATCATCTGGCTGGAAAACGCCGTTCGCCGCTGGGAACGGGACAACCGGGGGCCGGGCAGTCTATAAGAGGCATCACGGTTGGGGAACGTTTCCGGTTTTGTTAAGGAAGGCTCATTGGGAAATCTGCGGGATAAAGCGGATTTGTGGTGTGTAGGCGACGCGAACCGTCGCCAACACAAACCACATTTACTCCCTTATCACGGGAAATCAAAGAACCTTTAAGGAATTCTAACCCAGGGGGTAAACGAGGCCGTTAAAATTGGAAAGTATCGCTATAATAAGAATGAAAATGTTTTGGACTCTTGGAGAGGAGTGAATCATGGCGTTTAACATCGTCCGCTATTCCCAACAAGACCCGCAATGGAAGAATGATCAACTGGGCTCCAGCAGCGACTCACTGGGACGCTCCGGCTGCGCCGTGACCTGCGTCGCCATGTTGTTGAGCGGCTTTGGCGATAATGAAACACCCGGCAGCTTGAACCAAAAGCTCAAGAGTCACGGTGGATACGTCGGCGCCGCCATCGCCTGGGCCGCAGTAAGCGCTATCTATTCCAACGTACAATTCCAGAATCTGGTGGTCTGCACCGACACCGACGCCCCCGTCGACGACATCGGGAATTCAGTCCGCGCCGGTCAGCCGGTGCTGCTCGAGGTGGATAGTTCGCCTGCACCGGGCCTTCAGACTCACTGGGTGGTGGCCTATGCCAAGGTCGGCAAAGATTTCCTGATCCTCGATCCCTGGCCCTATCCCAGCGACACGTCGGATGTCTCTTTGATGAATCGCTACAGCCAGGGCAAGGAACTCAAGCAAGCCATCAAAGCGGCTGTTTGGTACAACATCACTCCGGCCAGCACCACGCCGCCGCCTGCTGCGCCACCGCCCGTCGAAGATAGCGGCATGACCGTCAGTGTGCTTAACAGCCTGGCAGCCGGGCTACGCCTGCGCTCCCAACCGACGACCACATCTGACACGGTTACCATCGAGCCCGCCGGGACGCAGTTGAAAGTCATCGAGGCGGCAGCGACGGCGGAGCCTAAAGTTGGTGTGAACGGCCAGTGGATTCGCGTGCGCGATTCCAACAATGCGGAAGGATACGTAGCCGCCTGGTACGTGGAAAAAGTCACAACGGGGACGACGACACCCCCGTCGCAGACTCCACCGCCGAGCAGTTCGCCGCCACCCACAACCACATCCGGCGACTCGCCACCGGCCCGTAGCCGCAAGTCGGTAGCCGACGGGTTGGACTCCGTCCCGACGCCCGCGCCCACCGACCAGCAATTAACGCCCTCCCCGCAGGCCTCGGCCACCACGAATCTGGTCGCCAAGATTTGGAACGACTATGGCAGCCTGCTGTCGGCGCTCTCGAAGGTGCTCAACATCCAGCCCGGTGTGAGCGTCGCCGTCCTGGCGGTCGAATCGGGCGGGCAGGCCTTTGCCTCGGATGGGCACATGATCATCCGCTTCGAGAACCACATCTTCTATCAATACTGGGGTAAGAACAACCAGGCAGAATATAACAAATACTTCAGCTTCAACCCCAACCAGGTCTGGACCGATCACAAATGGCGGCCAACGCCCAGTTCGCCCTGGCAAGACGTCCACGCCAGCCAGACCTCGGAATGGCAGGTCTTCAACTTTGCCTGCACACTGAATGAGGACGCTGCCAGGATGTCCATCAGCATGGGCGCGCCGCAAATCATGGGCTTCAATTATTCGGTCGTGGGCTACAGCACCGTGAACGGCATGTACAACGCCTTCTCCGCGAGCGCCCGCGATCAGGTGATCGGATTCTTCGACTTCGTGCAAGGGGTTGCCTCCAACGGCGCAGCGATCAAAGCACTGCAATCCGGCGACTATCAACAGTTCGCCACCTATTACAACGGCAGCGGCCAGGCGGCAACTTACGCCGGGCTGATCAAAAATGCGCTGGATGCCTTCAACGCGTTGCAGAATGCACAACCCCAACCTGCCCCGGCGCCCTCTCCGTCACCGGCTCCGGCTCCTTCCCCGGCACCCTCGCCAGCGCCACAACCCGGCGTTACACCGCCCACAGCGCAGACATTGATCGACTCGGTCAATGCGTTGCGCAAATCAAAAGGACTCACGGCGTATACGTCCAATAGCACGCTGATGTCCACCGCGCAGGCTCAGGCCGACTATATGGCCTCCACGGGCAACGTGACCCACTTCAGCGCCGACGGTTCGCGCCCTTACCAGCGCGCGCTGGCTGCCGGTTATCCGCTCGATGGCGACATTTCGTTAGGCGGTTTCTTCTCCGAAAACATTCTCTCCGATAGCGACCCATCCACAGACAAAGTCGTCCAGCAATGGCTTGACGATGCGCCACACACCAATACCATGCTCTCCGACAGTTACCAGGAAATTGGCGGCGGTGTGGCCGTCTCGGGAAATTTGATCTACTACTGCATCGACGCGGCACGGCCGCTGGCAACTACCCCCACCCCGACGACACCCCCGGCCCCCACGACGCCGCCATCTCCTTCCCCGTCACCCTCCCCTTCGACGCCACCCTCCGATACCCAACCGCCGGCATCCACCACGCCCCCGGCAAACGACAAACTCACCGTGACAGTCTCCTATTCCGTGGGAGCCAGCGGTCTGCGTCTGCGCATTCAGGCCAGCCAAGCCGCTCCACTGGTAACAGTCGAACCGGCGGGCACCAAACTGACGGTATTGGACACGCCCGACGTCGCCAAGCCCAAAATCGGTCAGAACGGGAAATGGCTGTGGGTCCAAGACCCACAGGGGCATGAAGGCTATGTAGCCGCCTGGTACGTGGAACTCGACCAAGGCACAAATACATCGAACGACACTACACCCCTGATCTTGCACGTTGGGGCGCTGTCAGGATACGGCGGTTTGCGCATGCGCGAGGGGCCGGGCACCTCCTATGCACCCATCAAAACACTGCTGCCCAATACCGCGCTGACCGTCCTGGAACCGCGGGACGAGGCGCTCAAAAAGATCAACATGCTCTACCAATGGATGCACGTGCGCGACCCGGAAGGCACGGAAGGCTACGTAGCCTCCTCCTACCTGGTGCCATGACCAGGCAAATGCTCCTGAGGTCGAAAAGACGGCAGCCTTCGAAGCTGCCGTCTTTTTCGTCACTCGATGGCTTCCTTCAACCGGCGCGCCAGTTTGCCAAAAGGATCGCTATAACGCATCTCGTCGGTGCGCGGACGGGGCAAGTCTACCTGTAAGTCCAGCTTGAGCCGTCCGGGGCGGGCCGTTAGCACCAGCACGCGGTCGGCCAGAAGCAGGGCTTCGGTGATCGAATGCGTCACCATGATCACCGTTTTGCGGCGCGCCTGCCAGATACGGGAAAGTTCCATCCACAGGCGTTCGCGCGTCAGGGCGTCCAGCGAGGCAAATGGCTCATCCAGCAGCAGGATGTCGGGGTCGTGGATCAAAGCGCGGGCCAGGGCAACGCGCTGCGCCATCCCGCCGGAAAGGTCGCGCGGCAGCGCCGCTTCGAACCCACCCAAGCCGACCAGTTCAACCAGTTCGAGGGCTTTCTGCTGCGCCTGTTGGCGAGATAGCCCGTCCAGTTCGAGCGGCAGCGTGATGTTCTGGAGGACGCTGCGCCAGGGCATCAGATTGGACTGCTGAAAGACGAAACCGATGCGAGGCCGTGCGCTACAGGCGAAGAGAATCTCACCGGCAGTGGGCGCGATCAACCCGGCCAGCAGGCGCAGTAACGTGCTTTTTCCGGAACCCGAAGGGCCCAACACACACAGGAATTCCTGCGCGCCGACCGAAAAACTGATGGAGCCCAAGGCATGCAGGCCGCCGTTCCTATCGGGGAAGATGGCGCTCAAATTACGAACGCGCAACACCGGGGTAGGGCTCATTTCGGCAGGAAATCGTTGCTGAAGGCCTTGGAAACGTCCAGGGGTGTGGTATACAAGCCCATGTTGAGCAGGACAGTTTGCATATTATCCCAGGCCTTCGGAGCCGTGTATCCCAGCTTAGCAGTGCGCCACAGTTCGATGGAAGTTCCCAAAACCTGCTTCTGGACGAGAGGATCAGCCTGGGTCAGGTCGGTGACGTATTTCTTGCTGATTTCGTAGGCCGCGTCGGGATCGGCAATCGTATCCTGCAGCCCTTGCAAGGTGGCACCTACAAAAGCGCGCACCAAGTCTGGATTGTTCGCAATGGTCTGTTCGTTGGTGATAATCCCATTGGAGGCCAATTCATCATAATCCGCTACACGCAACTCAGTGATGTCGTAGCCCTTCGAGCGCAAAAGGATGGGCTCATTATCCGCATAGCCAACCACAACCTGGTCTTTCCCGCTCGTCAAGGCCTGTACCTGGTTGTACCCAATCGAATCGAGCGTCACGTCGCTTTCCTTCAAACCAACGCTGGCAAGCATTGCCCGCAGGCCAATGTAAGAAGCGCCATACAATCCGGGAAGTCCGATCTTTTTACCCTTCAAATCCTGCGGCGCATGAATGTTCTGGTCAGACATCGAAATGACCGAGACCGGATACTGCTGGTACCAGGCCATCACATAGACGATGGGCAGGCCCTGCGCCCGTCCCAACAACACCTGGTCGCCGGAGACGATGGCAAACTGAAGCTTGTTGGCCCCAACCAGCGAAACACCGTCGGTCTCATTCGAATAGTCGAACTGGACGTCCAGCCCGGCATTCTTATAATACCCGCGCTCGGCGGCCACGTAGAACGGAGCGAACTGCACATTCGGGATGTACCCCATCGACAGTTTGACCTGCGTGAGCGGCTGGTTGGTGGACGTTGGCGTCGGCGTGGCTTGCGGGGCGCAACCCACCAGCACCACAAAAACGATCAGCAAAATGGACAAAACACGTTTCGACATAGAAATCTCCTGAAATCAATAATGTTGACGATCCTCCTGCCATGAAAGCAGGCGATTTTCAGCAAAGACGACGAGACCATACAGCATAAGCGCCAGGAGCACCAGCATGAAGATGGCGACGAAGACCAGCGCCGTGTCGAATTGGCCGCGCCCCACGTTGATGAGGAAACCCAGACCACGGTCCGCGCCCACCAACTCCCCGACGACGGCCCCGATAACCGACAGCGTCGCACCGATTCGCAGCCCGCCCAAAAAGATCGGCAGCGCCGCCGGAACTTCGAGATAACGCAGCGTCTGCCAACGACTGGCGCGCAGCGAACGCATCAATTCGTCGAGCGAGCGAGGGACGGCGCGCAGCCCCACAACTGTGTTGACCAGCACCGGAAAGAAGACGATCAGTCCGCAAATCAACACTTTGGAGAAAATGCCCGATCCGAACCAGATGATCAGCAACGGCGCCAGCGCCACAATCGGGATGGCCTGGCTGGCTACCAAAAACGGAGAAACGAGTCGCTCGAACAAGCGCGACTTGGCGACGGCATATCCGAGCAGTGTAGCGAAGAACGTGCCCGACAGCAAACCCAGCAACACCTCCGTCAGTGTCACGCCGGTATTCACCAACAGGCTGCCGTCCTGAAGTGCACGCAAAAAACGCTCCCAAACCTGGAAAGGCGAGGGCAAGATGAAAGCCGGCAAACCGCTGAGGGCAGATAGTAATTCCCACCCGGCCAGAGCCAATCCCAGTGTAAGCAGGGGCACCCAATAGGCATGCGTCCGCCGCCCCTCACGCAGAGTGGCCCCCTCGAATTTACGAACCAGTTTCAAGTCCATAAAAGAAACCCCGGAGCGAATCCTCCGGGGCAAGAATCAAAACGCCCTGCTGGCAATAAAACCCCGAAAACGTGACGTTTTCGGGGTTCGATGCAGCAAAGCAAGCCCATAGCGGGCTTTGACCTTCTCTCATCCGGACTATACCGTCGGTACCGGAATTTCACCGGCTCCTGCACGACGTGCGTGCTCGCGGACTATACCGCCGATCGGGAATTCACCTGCGCACTGTGATGCGCAAATGTCACCCTGCCCCGAAGGTTAGTATTCTGTTAGCTGGATTATAAGACGCCCCTGTATACGTGTCAATTTAAATCTTGCGGGTTTTCAAGGGTTTCGGAAAACCTGTAAAGCGCTGCCAGGTAAATTTTCTCCATCTGGCAGCAGGTCTCGTCGAGAGATCAGGCCTCGACGATGCATTCGACCGGGCAAACATCCTTGCAGCGCGGCGCGTCATAATGCCCTTCGCATTCCACACAGGTGTCCGCATTGATAACGTACAAAACGCCATCACCTTCACTGATGGATTCGGTCGGGCATTCTGGGATACAAGCGCCGCAAGCAATACAATCATCCAAAATTTTCATTGCCATAGTGCCACACTCCTTAAAAATTCGGTTCTTTGGGATTAAGGGGAGATATTGGGTACGTGCGGCGCATCACGTCACACACACCCAATGGAGCCGCCTCACCCATCAATTCTCGACTATGCTTATACTGCCAGTGCCAGAGCGCGTCAAATGACAAATCTCTGGAAATCAGGCTGTCAAATGTCCTTGCCTGACCATGCTTTTTGACGCCCGGCATGGGGTGTCTTTTGCTGCCTTTCGTCCTGGAGAGCTGTAGCACGGTATAATCATTCGGAGCATGAGGCTATTGTTCGGTGCGTGAGGCCCTTTTATCCATATCACTGCGAACTGGTTTAGAAGACAGAAAAGAGTAGACTATGAAAATCGTTGCAATGATCTTGGGCGTATTATTGATTCTGGCAGGTGGAGTCTGGTTCCTGCAAGGCATCAACATCCTGCCCGGCAGCTTTATGACGGGTCAAATTCAATGGGCAATTTATGGGAGCATCGCAATCGTCATCGGAGCAGGGCTGATCATCCTGGCAAATCGTCGAAACGCAAAAGGCAAATAAGCGCCGACGTTCCGAAGAGACAAGGAGGCCGATATGCTCGTTGGAAGAGTCCTGGCCGGAGGCTTGCTACTCGTACTGGGCCGCAAGCTTTTCTGGCTGTACGTTGCCGTGCTTGGATTTGCCGCCGGCCTGACGGTTGCATCCAACCTTTTCCACATCCAACAGGAAGGGCTGGCGCTGTTGATTGGCCTGGCTTGTGGCCTGATTGGCGCTTTACTGGCTTATTTCTTTCAGCATATCGCCATCGGTCTGGCCGGCTTTCTGGCAGGCGCATATATTACGTCCAGCCTGATGAACTTCTTGGGGCTGCACCCGGGCCTGTTGGGATGGCTGCTTTTCGTGGTTGGTGGAGTGATCGGGGCCATCTTGATGAGCGTCCTGTTCGAATGGGCGTTGATCTTCCTGACCTCGGCAGTGGGTACATTGCTGATTCTGGAAGCTTTCCAGGTTTCGGGCTGGATTGGCTGGCTGGCAGGAATCGTGCTTTTCGTGATCGGGCTGGTCATCCAAACCAGCGTCGAACGCTCTGAAAGACGGTCCACTGCACAACAATAAGGCAACATCCCTGCCTCCCCCTTATCTAGTCTCTCACGATGAAGAATCCCAAAAGAATCCTTACTTTCCCCGTGAATTAGGGGGAAAAACCAAAAACCTGACACAACCGGGAGATTCTCTCTCTTGACAAGTTTATTCTCACACCATATAATGCAACCGGTTGCAAAAGTAAAGGCAAAAAACATGAGTACTGAGACCGTTCATACCATCGCTGACATCGCCCAACTGGCTGGAGTATCCAAGTCGACCGTTTCGCGCGCGCTTAACGACAGTCCGCTGATCGGCAAGGAGACCAAGGAACGCATCCGCGCCATCGCCAAGCAACACAACTTCCAGATCAACATTCCGGCGCGACGCCTGAGCACCAAGCAAAGCCGAACGATCGCCTTTGTAACCCATGCCTACCACAAGGATTCATCAATCGCCGATCCTTTTAGCCTGGAGATCATGGGCGGTATCACCAGTGGGCTCTACGCCGAGGACTACGACCTGCTTGTCGTCCATGTGGACCCGCAAGACAGCGCCTGGGCGCACCAGTACCTCGATACCGGACGGGTCGATGGATTCATTTTGATGACCTCCACCCGCAAGCAGTATCACATCCGTACCTTGCTGGAAATGGGCGCGCCTTTCATCGTCTGGGGAGAACCGACCCCAAATACCACCTATTGCTCCGTCACCGGCGACAATCTGAACGGCGGAAAACTGGCAACGGAGCACATGATCCAGATTGGCAGGCAACGAATCGCTTTTATCGGCGGCCCAGCCGATGAACTGGAAGTGCAACACCGCTACGACGGCTACCAACAGGCCCTGCAGCGCGCCGGGAAGCAGATCGATCCAAAGCTGGTGGTCTATGGCGACTTCTCCAAGCCTTCCGGGGCAGCCGCCATGCGACGCCTGCTACAGCAATCTCCCAACGTGGACGGGGTCTTCGTCAACAGCGACCTGATGGCGATTGCGGCCATGGACATCATCCGCGAGCAAGGTCGACGCATTCCAGGCGATGTTGCCGTTATCGGGTATGACGATTTACTGCTCGCCGAACATAGCAACCCGCCGCTGACCACCGTTCGCCAGAATATTCCACTGGCCGGAAAAATGTTGGCGCAAAACCTGGTGCGCTATCTGCAAACCGGGGTCATTACCAACGTCGTCGTTCCGGTGGAACTGAGCGTCCGCGAATCGGCCTGAAGGCTGTTTTTTTTTACTGACAATGCAACCGGTTGCATCGTCTGGCATCAGGAATGAGTTTTCTGTAATCCATGAATTCGATAGTTTTTGTAAAAGGTTACGTCGACACCCGTATCGACGAACCGGCGAAAGGATAAAGCCATGTTCACCGGCCCTGCTTTCACAAACCAACGCAGCTTTGCAATAAATCTCTTTTATTCCTTGCGCTTTCAGGCAATGCGAGACTCGTTGTGGAAAAAGCTCTTCGGAAGGGGAAACCGTCTAAAGGGCTTCTCGAAGCGAGCAGAGAGCCATTCGGCGCAGCGTATTCTGGGCACACGTGAAATTCCCGTCCAACAGATCGTCGGCACGTTCAACCGCAATGACGATTTCGACGACAACTTCCGCCCGTTGAAAAAGCATTTGCGCGACCGTTGGGTCTCGATCTACCTGCTTGCCGAAACGAGTGGATGGGAGGCCATCCGCGTGCACAAGATTGGTGACGATTACTTTGTCGAAGATGGACACCACCGTGTTTCAGTGGCGCGCATGCTCGGTATGCAGTCGATTTTGGCCGAGGTGAGCGAACACCCCATACAGAGGGTTACAGCGCCGACGGCCACCGTCCATGCGCCCTATCCCCGTCGCGAGCAGATCAAAGCTACCGCTTGCAGTTGCGGCTAGGAGCGTCTTTGAAATAGGTGAAGACATTGACAGGCAAGAGAATACAATAGAGCGATACAGCGAAAATAAATATCGATCCCAAACCATCCTCATGAGTGAAAAGGAGAATTGAAAATGAGCACAGCTTCGCGGACAATAGGCAGATCGGGCATTCAAGTCAGCCCCATGGGATTTGGCTGTTGGGCGATTGGCGGGCCCTTCTGGGCCGGAGAAACACCGGCCGGTTGGGGCGAGGTGGACGACGACGAATCCGTCCGCGCCATCCATACGGCCTTGGACTTGGGCCTGACCTTCTTCGACACAGCAGACGTTTACGGGGCTGGTCACAGCGAGCGGGTGCTGTCTCGCGCCTTGAACGGTAAACGCCAACGGGTCGTTATCGCCACCAAGTTCAGCAACAAATTCGACGAAGGCAGTAAACAAATTACCGGGTCAGACGCCTCGCCCGCCTACATCCGGCAGGCATGTGAAGCTTCGTTGAAACGTCTGAACAGTGATTACATCGACCTGTATCAGTTCCACGATAACGGGTATCCCGCCGAAAAGGCCGCAGCAGTGCGCGATGCGCTCGAAGGGCTGGTGCGGGCGGGCAAAATCCGCGCTTATGGGTGGAGCACCGATTTTCCCGAACGGGCTGAGGTGTTCGCGCAAGGGCCCAAATGCGCAGCGATCCAGTTCCAATGCAACGTGCTGGACGATAATCCGGACGTGGTGGCGTTGTGCGAAAAGCACAACCTGGCAGGCGTCAACCGCGGCCCGCTGGCGATGGGATTGCTAACCGGAAAATACGATGGCAGCACCCATGTCAGCGTCGACGATGTGCGCGGCGAGAAAAGCCCGGATTGGATGAAGTATTTCAAGGATGGCAAGCCCAATCCCGAATGGTTGAAAAAGCGCGACGCGGTGCGCGAGATTCTGACCAGCGATGGACGCAGTGTGGCCCAGGGCGCGCTGGCCTGGCTGTGGGCCCGCAGCGAAAAGATGCTGCCCATCCCCGGAATCCGTACGGTGGCCCAAGCGCAGGAGAACGCCAAAGCGATGGAGTTCGGCCCCCTGACGGCAGGACAGATGCAGGAAATCGACCGTCTGCTGGAGCGCTAAAAAACAGGCATCCCCATGTGACAGGGATGCCTGTTTTTGATTCTCCGGGAACCCACCGGGCGAGGTGGATTGACGGGGCCGGGGAGAGTGATTATTCGTAACGCAGCGCCCGCACCACGTCCATCCGGGCGGCCTGACGCGCCGGGATCAAAGCTGCGACCACGCCAAAGAGCAGGCCGATCGCTATCGCCGCCACGATGCCAGCCAGCGGAAACTCATAGCCCATGGGGAAGATCGTCTTCATCGAGCTAACGAAGACGTAGCCCAGATACAAGCCAGCCAACAAGCCAAAAGCTGTTCCGAAGGCTGCCAACAGTAAAGCCTCGGCCAGAATCATCGAGCGCACCTGCCGGCGGGTAGCGCCCACTGCGCGCAACATGCCGATCTCGCGCGTGCGCTCGATCACCCCAATTGCCAATGTATTGAGCATGGCAATCAGGGAAGGCAAGGCCAGCAAGGCCAGCACGAAGTACATGCCGCTGAAGGCAGCATTCAAGAGCGCCTTGATCTGTGCGAAATAATCCTTGCCAGAGATCACGCGGAATTGCGGAAAATCGGCAGTAATTGTCCGGATGCGAGCGTCTACGGTGCTCGCGTCTGCGCCAGGTTTCAGATTCAATTGGAGAAAGACATCTTCGGTCTTGTCAAAATCGGCCTGCATGTTCGCCTGCGAAATGAAAGCCGTGGTGATCTTGACGTTCAACAAGTCGGTACCAACGGCAACAATCTTGTAGGCGGCTTTTCCACCAGGCGTCGCCAGTTCGACCGTGTCGCCCAACTTCGCGCCCGTGGCGGCCAGGAAAGCGCCGTTGACGATCATGTTACGCCCCTGCGCCAGCAAGCCATAGGCCGATTCATTTCCTTGCAGGAAACGCAGGCCCGCCACCTTCGGGAATTCCACCGGATCGATCCCCATTAACGAAATGGACGTGCCATCGAACGATGAACCAGCATACCGCAGGGTGCTCACGTCAGACACGCCCGGTACCGCGCGCAGCCGGTCGGCAAAGGTATTGTCAGCGCCCAGGTCGGTATTCCACACCGAAATCGACGGTGGAATGATCAAATAGTCGCTGCCCAGGTTCTTCCGCATCACCTCGAGCATGGTCACCGAGAGACTGGTGACCAGACCACCCGCAGCCACTACAATTGCCAATCCCAGCATGGTGGCGCTGGCGGTAACCGCTACGCGCAGCGGTTGGCGCGTCAGGTTGTTCTGCGCCAGTTCGCCGGTTCCTTGCCGCGCATAGAGCAACGCCAACCCTGCCCCGAAGATGCTCGCCACCGGGCGCACAAACCCCGGCGCTACCAACACCAGTCCGACCAGGAACAGGAAGCCACCCGGCGCGACGAGGTCCACATTTCCGGAGAAGAGGGCCAGCAACGACAAGACGACCAGCAAACCGCCCGCGACGAACCCGCTTCCGGTCTGCCGTTTAAATTCGACATCAGCCAGCGAGGGGCGCAAGGCTTCGAGCGGCGTGACCTTGCTGGCATTCAGCGCCGGCAGCAGTCCGGCCAGAACGGTTATACCGACGCCCAATACAACAGAAATCACCACCAATGCCGGCGTGACGATGGGATCGCCGACCTTGAGATTGATAAACTGACTCATGAGGGGACCGATCAGTTTGACAACGCCCAGGCCCAACAGATAACCGAGCAATAATCCGAGCGCGGTACCGATCAGGCCCTGCAACAATCCTTCGGCCAGGATCATGCCAACGATGGTGCGACGGCTGGCACCAATGGCGCGCAGCATGCCGATGTCCCTGCGTCGCTCGGCGATGACGGTACGGAAGGTATTAAAGATGATGAAGGCTCCCATGAAGAGCGCCAACACACCCAATAGATTGAAGGCAGCCTGTGCCAGCTTGAGCGTAGCGGCGAACTCGTCGCCAGGGATCAGGTTCCCAACCTCGTAGCCCTCTCCTAAAGCCGCCTTGATGGCTGCCAACGTCTTATCGCGCCCGGCCACATTATTGGCGCTCAAGTCCACGTCAATGTTGGTGATTCTGCCGGGTTGGCCGCTGAGCGTCTGCGCTTCGGGCAGCGTCACCAGGATGGTTTCGGCGCCGGTCGCTTCGAGTTGGGGAATCAGAATGCCAGCAACGGTGAGCTGTGTATTGCCGCGAACCGCCGGGAGGCTGAACGTGTCGCCCACTTTAAGGGACAAGGCGTCGGCCATCGACTGGGAGATCAAAGCCGAGGCGCTGTCACCCGCTTCGAGATAACGGCCAGACATTAACGGGTAAGCGCGAACGGTCTTCGCCAGGTACGGATCGATGCCCACCAACGCAAGCGTGGTGATCGCGTCCGGTTTGCCCGGATTGTGGTCATAATAGTTCGTAGGCAAGCTGATGGTGCGGTGCAGCGAAGGCGCCAAAGCGCGGATGCCGTCCAACGCCTGCACTTTGGCGACCGCGTCTTGCGGGAAAGCGTCGCCAGTGGCGCTGGTAATGCTCACGTCCACGCTGCCGCTGGCTGCCATGGCGTTGGCTTCCAAAGCGGAGACCACGGTGGGCAAGATCACGTTCATACCAAAGATGACCGTGACGCCAAAAACTACGGCCAGTGTGGTCAAAAAGGTGCGCAATTTACGCCCGCCGAGATAGCGAGCCGCGAGGGTAAGGGAAAGGTTCATGGCAGCACCTATGCGTCCATGTGCTTGATTTTATTGGCAACCCGCTTGGCGTTCTTTTCCTCCTCACGTTCGAGCAAGGTCTCGTCGATCAGTTTGCCATCCTTCAGGAAGACAATGCGGTCGGCGTAGGCCGCGATGCGCGGATCGTGTGTGACCATGATGACGGTGCGCCCGTATTTGCGCGCCACCTCACGCAGCAAGGCAGCGATCTCGTCGCCCGAACGCGTATCCAGGTTGCCGGTCGGTTCGTCGGCCAGGATCAGAGCCGGGTCGGCAACCAGCGCGCGCGCCACGGCGACGCGCTGCTGTTGCCCGCCGGAGAGTTGGTCGGGACGATTGGAGAGCCGCTCGCCCAACCCGAAGCGGGATAGCCACTCAGCGGCCCTGGAACTGGCTTCGGCCGGTTTCGCTCCGTCCAGCGTGATGGGCAGGGCAGCGTTTTCGGCGGCGGTCAGCACCGGAATCAGGTTGAAGAATTGAAAGACGAATCCGATTTTGCGGCGGCGGAGTTCGGTGAGATGATCGTCATCCATCGCATCCACGGCGACTCCGTCGATGACAACCCGGCCTTCGCTGGGCATATCCAGCCCGCCGAGCAGGTGCATCAGCGTGGATTTGCCGCAGCCGCTGGGACCCATGACGGCTACGAACTCGCCTTGCTTGACGTGCATATTGACGTGGTCGAGCGCAGTCACGGCAGTTTCGCCCTGGCCGTAAATCTTCGTAAGGTCTTCCGTTTGGATGAGGAACATGTGTGCTTCCCTACCTTTCAATCAATTCGACGCCCGGCGATCCTTCCTCGGCCGCCCGCGTGGGCGGATTTCCGGCACCGGCAGCGGCTGGTGTTTGACTTCGTCCAGGCGAGCTTCGGTCAGGTCCAGCCAGTGCAGGTCAGCTTCCAGGTGCATGATGGCCTTATCCAGCAGCAGCACCTGAGCCATCTCCGTTGCGGGGTCGTACCCGTCGCGCAGTGTGGTGGCTTTGTGAAGCTCCTGGTACAGGTACGAGCGCTGTGTCTGGATCAACCGCATCAGGTCGGCCTCGCCGGAAACCAGGCCCGTCATCAGCTTGACGAAAAATTCGTCGCGCTGGTGTTCGGGCGCTACGCCGCTGGCGAACCATTCCTGAAGCGCTTCCCGGCCCGGCGGCGTGATGGCGTAGATGCGCCGGCCAGGTTCGGTCCCCTCGCCCAGGTCCGATTCGCGCGTAACCAGACCAGCCTCTTCAAGGCGGTCGAGGGTGGTGTAAATCTGGGCCGGTTTGACATTCCAGTTCTCATCACCACCAACCACCACCTCAAAAGCTGCGCGGAGTTCGTACCCGTGACGGGGGCGCTGGGCGAGCAATCCAAGGATTGCGTGGCGAACGGACATAATTAGTAGACGAGTTAGTATTTAGAGCCAAAGAAAATAATAAACAGATTACTATTTTTTGTCAAGGGAGTTCGCATCAGTAGTTTTTTGCCCGCCGATTGTACCCTTGTTTATACTCTACCAGATAGCCAGCACGCCCAGTAACAGCGCAGGCAGAGACCGGGATGGATATGCTATACTGGCTCCGTGATGACTGATGAACGCCCCCAACCAACCGCAAGCCGCAGAGTCTGGGTTTTCTTCCTGGCTCTGTTTTTAATCTCAGCCTCCCTGCGTCTGACGCTTTCCCTAATCAACCGGGAAGCCAACGATGACCATCTGACAGTCATCACTCAGATTTTGCAGACGGGCCATCTGCCGCAGAAACCGGACTGCTGGGAATGCTTCCAGCCCAAGCTCTACCACGCCACGGTCGCTGGCATTTTACAAGCGCTTGGTTCCCCCCAACCGCGCAAGTCGATCTTGATCCTGGGGGCACAACTGACGAACTTTGTGGCGGGCTTACTCACGTTGGCTATTGTTGGGCTTTTTTTTGCTCAAGATTCCCAGCCAGAACGACACCCTGAAAATACTCGCTTTTGGGCTGGTTGCCCTGAATCCAAAACTGATCGGTATCAACTCCCAGGCCACGAACGACAGCTTCGTCATCCTTTTTTCGACGGCTGCGCTGTACGCCGCATTTCTCTTCTTCCGCCGGCAACGTCTTTCGACATTTGTAGTGATGCTCGTTTGCAGCGCACTGGCAATTGCCTCCAAGACAAACGGCTGGGTGACGATGCTTACCATTGCCGTCGCTCTGGCGATCAAACTCTGGGCGCAGGCCGGCCAACGCCGGAAGGCGGCCGGCTTCCTGCTGGCTTTCCTGCTGGGTGTGCCGTTGCTGACCCTGCTCAATCCGCTCTCACAGTACCTCACCAACCTCCAGAAATACGGCTCACCGGTGATGATGAACATCGACCGCCAGCCGCTTCCGCAACTCTTCACTTGGACCTTCACACCGCGGGCCGGAGTGACCTCGATCAAGGACGGCTTCTTCACATTCAAATACATCAGTTTGCTCGGCTACCCGCGAGACGAGAAAGACAACTTCGTCTATCCCGCCCATCGCACCTCCCTGTGGAGCCAGCTCTACGGACGCTCGCAATCCGTCCACTTTGACAATTATCCGATCTCCTGGGCCACCTCTGGCAAGGAATATTTCCTCACCACCCGACTGATCTTCCTGTTGGCACTGCCGCCCATCCTGTTGTTGTTGATTGGGGCAATCCTGGCAGCTTTCCGTTTTCTCAAAGACCTATTCCGAAGAAATGTCTCAAACCTGAGTCAGACTAGCTTCGGATTGTTCCCCATCGTCTTCTTTGGCTTCCTGGCTTTTGTCGTCCTTTACGCGCTGCAATATCGCAGCTATGCTGTGATGAAAGCCATCTTCATCTACCCGGCGCTAATCTCTTTCCCGGCTTTTTTCCTCGAAGCCGCCGAAAAACTGGTTTCCTTCTTCCGCGAGCGCCTGCGCTGGATTCCGCGACTCTTCGAAGCCGGGCTGGTGCTCCTGTTCGGACTTTACCTGGTTGATGTGATAACGCTGATTCTGAACATTCAGACCTACTACGCCCAGTTCAGGTAATTTCGGACCATTCGATGGAGCGCTGACTGTGTCACTGGATCGATTACTCACCCGCTGGCGCACCGACCCCCTTACCGCCGACAACCTACCCGTCTGGCAGACCCAACCCGCACGCCCCGCTGACCTGCGCCCGTTCCCCACCGACCTGCCCCGTGAACTGGTCGCCGCTCTGCGCGAACGCGGAATCGAGGCCCTGTATAGCCATCAGGCCGAAGCCTGGGAACGTGTCCGCCAGGGCGAAAACATCGTCCTGGCCACCGGCACCGCCAGCGGCAAAACGTTGGCTTATAATCTGCCGGTGCTCGCGGCGCTGACGGAACAGCCGCAGGCCCGCGCATTGTACCTCTTTCCCACCAAGGCCCTGGCGCAGGATCAACGCGCCGGCCTTTCCATCTTCCAGGCATCGATTCAGAGTCTAAAAGCGGCCATTTACGACGGCGACACGCCGCCGTCGCAACGTTCGGTCATTCGCAAAAACGCGCGGCTGCTCTTCAGCAATCCCGACATGCTGCACACCGGCATCCTGCCGCATCACACCAACTGGGCCGACTTCTTCCGCAACCTGCGCTTCGTCGTCATCGATGAAATGCACACGTACCGCGGCGTGTTCGGCTCCCACGTCGCCAATGTGCTGCGACGGCTGAAACGCGTGGCGGCCTTCTACGGCGCCAACCCTCACTTCATCCTGACTTCGGCCACCATCGGCAACCCGCGCCAACTGGCCGAAGGCCTGATCGAAGCGCCCGTCACGCTGATCGACCAGGACGGTTCCTCGCGCGGCCCGCGTCACTTTCTCATCTACAATCCGCCGGTGGTGGACCCCGCTCTGGGGTTGCGCAAAAGCGCCCTGCTGGAAAGCGTCCGCCTGGCGCAGGACTTGCTGGCAAGCGACGTGCAGGGCGTGGTCTTTGCGCGCTCACGGCGCAGCGTGGAAATGCTGCTCACCTATTTGCAGGCCTTTTCCCCATCCTCCACTACGTCAACAGAGGCTTCACAAGAACTCAAAGCGAAGAGCGAAGTTCGCGGCTATCGCAGCGGCTACCTACCCAGCCAGCGCCGCGAAATCGAACAGGGATTGCGTAACGGCGCGGTAAAACTCGTCGTCGCCACCAACGCCCTCGAACTGGGCATCGACATCGGCGGGCTGGGCGCGGCGCTGCTCGTCGGGTATCCGGGCTCCATCGCAAGCGTCTACCAGCAGGCGGGCCGGGCAGGACGTGGCGAAACGCCTGCGGTCTCCGTGCTCATCGCCACCGCGTTGCCCCTCGACCAGTTCCTGGCCCACCATCCCGAATATTTCTTCGCCCGTTCGCCCGAACAGGCCCTGATCGATCCCAACCACCTGCTCATCCTGCTCGACCATCTGCGCTGCGCGGCTTTCGAGTTGCCCTTCCAGGCGGGTGAAACCTTCGGCAGACTGCCGCGCGAGCAATTTCAAGAATTTCTCGATTTTCTGACAGAAAGCGGCGAATTGCACGCCTCGGACGAGCGCTACTACTGGATGGCAGATGCCTACCCGGCAGCCTCCGTCTCGCTGCGATCGGCCTCTCCCGAAAGCGTGGTGCTGCAAGTGGACGACGGCGCACAGCCTGCCGTCCTCGGCGAGGTGGACCGGGCCAGCGCGGCCTGGATGGCGCATCCGGGGGCGGTGTACCTGCATGAGGGCCAACAATATTTCGTGCAGGCCCTCGACCTGACGGCACTGCGCGCCACACTCATCCCGGTGGCGCTGGATTATTACACCGAACCGCAGCGCCGCACCGAGATCGAGCGCCTATCCACGCTGGACGAGGCGCAGGCTGCCCCTGGTGGCAAAGCCTACGGCGAATTGCAGGTGCGCATGCAGGTGGCCGGTTTCAAGAAGCTGCGCTGGTTCACCAACGAAAACCTGGGCGAAGAGCCGCTCGACCTACCGCCCACTGAATTCCAGACCACCGGCTACTGGTTGTGGCTCTCAGAAGGGACGCTGGAAAAGCTGCGCGAGTCCGGCGCCTGGAACAACGACCCGAACGACTATGGCCCCGATTGGCCCAAGATCCGCGAGCGGGTGCGCGCCCGCGACGGCTATCGCTGCCAGGTCTGCGGGCAGGCAGAAAGCGCCCTTTCGGGCGCCAACGGACGCCGCCAACTCGATGTCCACCACAAGATTCCGTTCCGACAATTTACCTCCGCCGCCGAAGCCAACCGGCTGGATAACCTGGTCACGTTGTGCACGGCCTGCCACCGCAAAGCGGAGGCCAACGTGCGCATGCGTAGCGGACTAGCGGGGCTGGCAAACGTGCTGGGGCACCTGGCGCCGCTCTTCTTGATGTGCGACTCCGGCGACCTGGGCGTCCATTTCGATCCCCAGGCGGCCTTCGCCGACGGCCAGCCCGCCGTGGTGCTGTACGACAACCTCCCGGCAGGAATCGGTTTCAGCCAGAGACTGTTCGAGTTGCACGATGAATTGCGCGCGCGCGCCCTGGCCTTGGTGGCAGAGTGTCCCTGCGAGGACGGCTGTCCGTCGTGCGTGGGGCCCGCCGGAGAAAACGGCGTAGGCGGAAAAGCCGAAGTGCTGGCAATTTTGAAAGAGTTGTTTGGGACATTCCCATGAGTTAGAATCAATCCATGCCTTCTTCCCTGTCCGACAGACTCAAAGCAATGGGCGTCAAAGTAGGCGCGTCCGACGTCAGGCCGCCTGCGCCGAAAGCGAAGTCCGGGGTGCCAATCGAAGATGTACTCGACGGGCGCTGGATCGAGACGCGTCGCGGCGAAGCCTTTATGCTAGAGCAAACTTTCGAAACGGAATACCGGCACGGGGTGGCTTCGATCCACCTGGACGCGCCGCTCGGCACGCTGGCGGCCTGGGCCCGCGACGAACGCGTCGGCAGCCTCGGCCTCCCCGATTTCGCCTTTCTCGACACCGAAACATCGGGGCTTTCGGGCGGTACCGGCACGTATGCTTTTCTTGTGGGCGCCGGGCGCTTCGTAGACGGGGAGTTTCGCCTGGCCCAGTTCTTTATGCGCGATCCGTCAGAAGAGCCGGCCCTTTTGGAGGCGCTCGCCGATTTTCTCGCCCCATGCACCTCGCTGGTGACGTTCAACGGGAAGGCTTTCGACGCCCCTTTGCTGCGCACCCGCTACACACTGCACGCCATCCCCTGCCCGTTCGACGGATATTCGCACATCGACCTGTTGCCGCTGGCGCGCCGCCTGTGGCGTGATCGTCTGCCCAGCAGGGCACTCAAATACCTGGAAGAAAATATTCTGGCCGCGCCGCGCACATCAGAAGAAGTGCCCGGCTACGAGATTCCTTTTCTGTATTTCGATTTCCTGCGCAGCGGTGATGCGACTCCGCTCAAGGGCATTTTCTACCACAACGCCATGGACGTGGTGGCGATGGCCGCACTGCTCAACCTGACGACCTCCTGGCTGGCCCGCCCGCACGAAAGTGAAATCGAGCACGGCCTGGATGTGATCGCGCTGGCGAAGTTATTTGAAGATCTAAACCGTTGGGACGATGCGGCTCTTCTATACGAAAGGGGCCTGCAAACCGACCTGCCCGAAACGGACTTCTGGCAGGCCATCCGGCGGCTATCGGTGTTGCAGCGCCGTCGTGGAGACGTGGAGACCGCCGTCCGGTTATGGGAGCGGGCTGCAGCCCAGGGGCATATCTACGCTCACGTGGAACTGGCTAAATATTATGAACACCAACGTAAAGACCCCACTGCGGCCCTGGACTGGACTCAAACCGCCATCGAACAGGTGCGGGCGGCTGACTTGCCGGCTTACGTCCGCCAGCACTGGATGGATGAATTGGAACACCGGCGCGCACGGCTGGCGAGGAAATGCAGGATAGATTAACCCAGACGTGCCGCAGCCTTGACCGTTTCCGGTTTTGTCATATAATTGAAAATTGTTTTCAGTATAGAAAGTGAGCAGACAATGAGGCAAGAAGTATGGCTGAATACACTTCAGGAGAACGGCTACCGCCTGACGCGGGCGCGTAAAGCAGTTGTCGAGACCGTGTCGCAAAGTGTGCGAGCCATGACGCCGCTCGAAGTGTACGACACTGCGCGCGGCAGCGATCCGGCGTTAGGGCTGGTGAGTGTCTACCGCACACTGGAGAAATTGGAAGAACTGGGCCTGATCCAACGGGTGCACCAACCCCAGGGATGCCAGGCTTTCATCGCAGCCAGCCAGGGACACCAACACATGCTGCTTTGCCAGCAGTGCGGCCAGGTGACGTATTTCGAAGGCGATGACCTGGAGGGGCTGATCAATACCATTGCCAGAAAGACCGGTTACAAAATCCGCGAGCACTGGCTGCAATTATTCGGCCTGTGCGCAAACTGTCGTTAGCAGTTAATGGCAGGAGGCAGAAATGTGTATGTTTTGTGCAGCAATCCCCGTGGCCGGCGCCGTTGGGGCAAAGATAAATGCCAAACAGAACGCCGAAATCTGTGCAGCCGAAGAGAACGGCGAGGAAGCACCGGAGCGGAAACCAATCGCCGCTGCGACCACAGGGATCATCGTTCTGCTGGCCGTCGGTTCTCTACTCTATCACGCCCATTTTTATCCACTGATTTAGCCCAACCCGTCCCGTCAAAGCAGGCCATAGGGCCCCAAACGGGACGAAAAGGAATTCGAGATGTCACACATTCCACACCGCTTGGAAGTGGAACATGTTCATATTGCCTACGGAGAAAAGACCATCCTGCAGGATGTCAGCTTCCAGGTGGTACACGGCGCGCGTATCGCCGTCGTCGGGCCAAACGGCGCAGGCAAGTCGACGCTCTTCAAAGGCCTGGTTGGCCTGCTTCCCCTGCAATCGGGGCGCATCTTGATTCACGGTGAACCGCTGGGCCATCACAAAGACTGCGTCGCTTATGTGCCGCAGCGTGAGGAAGTCGATTGGCGCTTCCCCGTCACCGTGCGCGACGTGGTCGCAATGGGACGCTACGGCGCACAAGGCTGGCTGCGGCGCTCCTCGGCGCAGGACCGGGAACTCATCAGCAACAGCCTGGCGCAAATGGGCATTGCCGAACTGGCGAATCGCTCCATCATCGACCTTTCCGGCGGCCAGCAGCAACGGGTTTTCCTGGCACGCGCCCTGGCGCAACAACCCCATATCCTATTGATGGACGAACCCTTCACCGGTGTCGACGTGACCACGCAGGAAGCCACACTGGCGCTGCTCGATCATCTGCGCGAACAGCAGGTGACGGCCATCATCTCGACCCACGACCTGAACCTGGCGGCCAGCCGCTTCGACGCAGTGCTTCTGCTCAACCACAAAGTTGTCGCCTACGGCACCCCCGACGAAGTGCTCCAACAAGACAACCTGGCGCGCGCATTCGGCAGTTCCCTGTTGGTGACCAAAAGCGGCGTGATGTTGGTGGACGAGTGCTGCCCGCCCGACGAGAAAGAAACCGCCCCGGAAAGCGCCTGACAGATTCCGGCATCGAACCAATGAATTACCTCCTGGAACCCCTCCAATACGCCTTCATCCAGCGCGGAATGCTGGCCGGAACCATGGTCGGCATTCTGTGCGCGGTCATGGGCACCTACGTCGTCCTGCGCGGGATGGCCTTCCTGGGCGACGCCCTGGCGCACGCCATCCTGCCGGGCGTGGCAATTGCCTATCTGGTTGGGGGCAACCTGCTGATCGGGGCTTTCGCCGCCGCTATTGTCGTCGCCGTTAGCATCGGCTTTTTCTCCCGCCAGGGCGCCATCAAAGAAGACACCGCCATCGGAATTCTATTCTCCGCAGCCTTGTCGCTGGGCGTGGCACTGATCTCGTCGATCCGCACCTACGCCGTAGACTTGAGCCACATCCTGTTCGGTGACATTCTGGGTGTCTCCGCCCTCGACCTGTGGATCACCGCCGCTTTAGGGTTGGTCATCCTGCTGACGGTTTTACTGCTCTACCGGCCCTTCCTGGTCATTTCTTTCGACCCCGTTCTGGCAGCCACCTTACGCCTGCCCACCAACCTTTTACGCACCACTATGCTGATTCTACTGGCCTTGACGGTAGTGGTCTCGTTGCAGACGGTTGGCGTTGCGCTGGCGGCTGCCATGCTGGTCACGCCGGCAGCCACGGCTTACCTGCTCACCCGGCGACTGGCGCAGATGATGGTCATCTCGGCCCTGATCGGCGCCTTATCGGCCCTGGTTGGGCTGTACGTTAGCTACTACCTCAATATCGTTTCCGGTTCCGCAATGGTCCTGATGGCGACTATCATTTTCCTGGGCGTGTTCCTGGTCAAACGCGGGAAAAGATAGACGGCAGCGTCTCGCCTGTCACGCAGCATGAATCGCCCCCCTGGAAACTCCCCTGAGAAGAGACGTGAGCAGGCACAGTTCCGCCATAAGGTTTCCGCGCCCAATCGGAAATCTCCTCACCCATCGCGCGCTGCGCGTACACTAAGCATCCTGCTGTGCTTTGTGCTCCTGATCGCTTGCGTCGGATTCGAGGCACCGCTGGCAACCGCCCCGCAGGACGCTTCCGTATTGGTGACTTCCAACCAACGACCTTCCCTGACACCGTTCCAGCCTTCGAAAATTACGCCGCTGCCCTCCTGGACGCCCGCGCCACCGCCCACCGCCACAATCGCTCCCTCCGCGACGGCTTCCGCCACCCTGCCCCCCACCGACACACCCGTCCCAACCGGCACGAACACTCTCGCTCCAACCTCAGCCCTCACGCCGACGGCGTCATCGGTTGCGGACACGCCCAACGCGCCGTCCACGCCCGCAACGCAAAATCCACAATACCTGCTCAACGTCCTGATGAACTACGCCGGCCACACCCTGACGGTCAGCGAAGTCATCCTATACCCCAACCAATCATCCGACACGTTGGGCAGCCTGATGCTGGCGGTCAACCCCAACTTGTGGAACAACGTCTTTGTGCTGCAATCGCTCGCACTGAACGACCAGCCCTGGAGCAACTATACGCTCCAGGGGCAGTACTTCACCGTCAATCTGGACACACCGCTCCAGCCGGGAGGCATCGTCAAGCTGGGCATCGCCTACACCCTGCAATTGCCCTACAGCGCCGGGACGTTCCAAAACTTCGGCTACACCGCCCGCCAGATCAACCTGATCGACTGGTTTCCCTTCGTCGTCCCGTACCTGCCCGGCCAGGGTTGGGTGTTGCACGATCCCTGGGCGTATGGTGAAAACCTCGTCTATGCCGAAGCAGACTTTCGGGTCAGCCTGACCTTTGCCGACCCGGCGCACGCGCCGGTTGTCGCGGCCTCGGCTCCCGCCGGGGTGGATAGCGCCGGCGCGCTGGTCTACGTCCTGCCCAACGCGCGCACATTTACGATCTCCGCCAGCACCCAATACCAAAGGACCAGCGCCAGCGTGGACGACGTCACCATCGATAATTACTATTTCCCCGAAGACGCCAGCGCCGCGGCGATGGTGCTGCGCCAGACTCGCAACGCCGTCGACACGTACACGCAAGCCTTTGGCCCTTACGCACACACTTCACTGGCGGTGGTCGAAACCGACCTGAACGACGGGCTCGAGTCCGACGGACTGTACTTCCTCTCCGAGAGTTTTTACAAAGCCTATGACGGCTCGGTCGCCAACGACCTGGTGGACATCGCCGTCCACGAAACGGCGCACCAATGGTGGTTTGGGGCAGTTGCCAGTGACCAGGCCCTGGAACCCTGGCTGGATGAGGCCATGGCCACCTACAGCGAGCATATCTTTTACGAAAAAAACGCGCCGAACCTGGTCACCTGGTGGTGGAATTTCCGCGTTTATTACTTCACGCCGGGCGGATATGTGGACACTCGGCTGTATAATACAGCCAGCTTCCGCAGCTACGTCAACGCCGTTTACCTGCGTGGGGCCGAGTTCTTCGAAGCCCTGCGCACGCGCATTGGCGACCCGGCCTTCTTCGCCTTCTTGCAGGATTACTACGCAACCGAGCGCGGGCACATCTCCAACGCCGACGATTTTTTCCGCATCCTGGACGCCCACACCAACGTCGATTACTCCGACCTCGTCCACGCTTACTTCTATTACCGTTAACCGTATGCGACGCTTTTCCCCCCTTCTGACTTGCCTCCTTTTGGGCTTGACCCTGGTCACCTCGGCCTGTGGCGCGACTCCCGCAGCGACCAGCGCTCCGTCTACAGCTTCGACCCCGAACGTGGCCGCTCAGGCTTCCCCCACGCCGGACTCGCCCTCATCGACAATGGCACCCACGCCGACAACGCTCCCCGCCACCCCCACGCTGACACCCAACGTGCGCCCGCAATACAACCTCGACGCAAGCATGAATTACGACGCGCGCAGCCTGGACGTCACCGAGCAGGTGCTGTACACCAATGCCAGCAGCGACAGCCTCCCCGACCTGGTTCTGGCGGTGGAACCCAACCTGTGGGACAAGGCCTTCACACTACAAACCGCCAGCGTGAACGACCAGCCGCTCGACAATTACACACTCGACGGCCAGAAACTCGACATCCCACTCTCGCCGTCGCTCGCCGGCGGCCAAACGCTGAAGCTGGCGCTCGCCTGGCACCTGGACATTCCCCAAGCGGTGCAGGGCGACCCCAACGTCATCCGCCCGCAGATTTTCGGATACTCCCAACGCCAGGTCAACCTGGTCGACTGGTATCCCTTCATCGTGCCCTACGTTTCCGGAACGGGCTGGGTGCTGCACAAGCCCTGGTTCTACGGAGAGAATCTCGTCTACCCGCTGGCCGATTTCGACATCACCCTGCGTTTCAGCGACCCGTCGAACGAACCTGTGATCGCCGCCAGCGGCCCCGTCGAGCAGAACAGCGACGGCAGCCTGCACTACGTCCAGGCGCGTGCGCGCGACTTCGTCTTTTCGATGAGCCACCAGTACAAGACCCTCTCCTCTCAGCAAGACGGCGCAACCATCACCAGTTATTATTTCACACCGTACACCAAGGCCAGCCAGGCCACACTCGACACCGCCATGAAAGCCGTCAAGACCTATTCCGACCTGTTCGGGCCCTATCCACACAAGACCCTGGCCGTCGTGCAAGGCGACTTCAACGACGGCATGGAATTCGACGGCCTGGTCTTCCTGAGCAACGATTTCTACAATTTGTACGACGGCACCGAGCGCAACTACCTGGTCATGGTCACTGCGCACGAGACTGCTCACCAGTGGTGGTTCGGGCGCGTCGCCGACGACCAGGCCGAAACGCCCTGGCTGGACGAAGCCCTGGCGACCTATACCGAGCGCATCTTCTACGAAAAGAATTATCCGAACTCGGTCGCCTGGTGGTGGGCTACCCGCGTCGATTTTTACAAACCCAGCGGCTACGTGGACATCCCCATTTACGACGGCGGCGGCTTCCGGCCTTACACCAACGCCGTCTATTTCGAGGGCGCGCACTTCCTCGAAGACCTGCGCCAACGCATCGGCGACCCGGCTTTCTTCGCCTTCTTGAAAGATTACTCCACCCAGATGGACGGTAAGATCGCCACCCCGGCCGATTTCTTCCGCATCCTGCGAGCGCACACCACCACCGATTTTTCAGACCTGCTCACCAAATATTTCAAGAATTCCTACTGATTCAACACATCTTTGCGCTATTCTTGACTAGACATGTTCGACGGTGTAGAATTCCGCAATCACTTCGAGAAATAAATCACATGTCCGTTTACCGTTTTGTCATTTGCTCCAACCGGCCCGACCCACGATCCACGGGCTACCTATCCAATGCCCAGGCACTCGGATTTCACAATTTGCAACGGATCGAATGTCAGGATTTGTACTTCGTAGAGGGCCAACTGTCGCAGGACGAATGCAAACAGTTGGCTCTCAAACTTTTAATCGATCCGGTGACGCAGTCCGCCGCCTGGGACAAATTGCCCGCGGCCCTGTCTCCCCGCCGACAGGATACCGTTATGGTGGAGGTCGCTCTGCGCCCCGGCGTAACCGACGCCGTCGCCCACGAACTCGTCCGCGCGGCACGCGAATTGGGCTTTAAGGGTCTGTCACGCGCCGCAACCGGCATGCGGTTTTTGCTGTACGGCATCGACCAGGCCACCTCGGAAAACCTGGCCCAACGATTGCTGTCCAACAACGTCATCCAGCACTGGACGCTCGGCGAAATCACGCCTTCTTTCCCCCAAACAGCCGCCTCCAGCGGAGCCGTGGAAACCATCCCCGTGCGCGGCCTCAACGAGGCAGGACTGCTGGCGCTCTCACAGCAACGTCGCGCTGCGCTCGACCTGGACGAGATGAAGGCCATCCAGGATTATTTCTGCGAAGCCCGGCGCGACCCAACCGACGTCGAGTTCGAGATGATCGCCCAAACCTGGTCGGAACATTGCGTACACAAGACCTTCAAAGCAAAAATCGATGTAAAGAGTAACGGAAAATCCGGCCCGGCAGCGTCCTACCCGAGCACCATCGACAGCCTGATTCGCACCTACCTGAGAGCCGCTACCGATCGCATCAAGGCGCCTTTCGTGCTTTCCGCCTTCGTCGACAATGCCGGTATCCTCGACTTCGACGAGGAATACGAAATCTCTTTCAAAGCCGAGACGCACAACCACCCTTCTGCGGTGGAACCGTTCGGCGGCGCGAACACCGGCATTGGGGGCGTAATCCGCGACGTACTGGGCGTCGGCCACAAGCCCATCGCCGCCACCGACGTGCTGTGCTTCGGCCCGCAACAGGTTTCGTTGGCCCAACTCCCCGACGGCGTCCTGCACCCACGTCGCATCATGTCGGGCGTCGTGGCAGGCATCCAGGATTACGGCAACAAAATCGGAATCCCCACCGTCAACGGCGCGGTTCTGTTCGATGAAGGCTATCAGGCCAATCCGCTGGTTTTTTGCGGATGCGTAGGCATCGCACCCAAAGGCGAACGCGGCCAGGAGCCGCAGTCTGGCGACCGGGTGATCATACTTGGCGGTCGCACCGGGCGCGATGGTTTGCGCGGGGCCACCTTCTCGTCGATGACGATGGACGCCCAAACCGGGGACGTGGCCGGGGCCTCGGTGCAGATCGGCGATCCGATCACCGAAAAAGGGCTGATCGATGTCATCACTCGCGCACGCAGCCTGAGGCTGTATCACGCCATCACCGATTGCGGCGCAGGTGGTTTCTCTTCCGCAGTGGGTGAAATGGCCTCCACCATTGGCGCAGACATCGAATTACAGGATGTAAAGCTCAAATATCCGGGGCTTGCGCCCTGGGAAATCTGGCTCTCCGAAGCGCAGGAACGCATGGTGTTGGCAGTCCCGCCTGAAAACGTTCCCGCCCTGCAAGACCTGTGCGACATCTTCGACACCGAATTGACCGACATCGGCGAATTCCGTGGCTCTGCCCGGCTGGTCGTACGCTACGACGGCAACGTAATACTCGAACTCGCCAATGCATTTCTGCATGACGGCATCCCGCAACGGCGTCTGACGGCGGTTATTGACTCATTGGAAACCAGCAAGCCGGCAACTCCGCCATCCCTAAGCGAGTCCCGCTACAACGAACTTCTACTCGCCCTGCTCGCCCACCCCAACATCGCCAGCAAAGCCTCGGTGGTGCGCCTCTACGACCACGAGGTACAGGGTGGCATTGCGGTCAAGCCGCTCACCGGCATCCTGGCTGACGGACCGTCCGATGCCAGCGTCATCCGGCCTCACGGCGTAAAAAGCAGGCGCGGCATTGCGCTTGCCAACGGCATCAACCCGGAATACGGAAAACGCCACCCGTACCGCATGGCATTTTCCGTCGTCGATGAAGCCATCCGCAACGCTGTCGCGGTGGGCACAGACCCGCAACAGATTGCCCTGCTCGACAACTTCTGCTGGGGAGACCCCTTGCAGCCGAAAACGCTGGGATCGCTGCTCGAGGCGGCGCGAGGTTGTTACGATGCAGCGCTCTTCTTCGGCACGCCCTTCGTCTCTGGGAAAGACTCGCTGAACAACGAATACCTTGGCGCCGACGGCGCCCGTCACGCCATCCCACCCACACTGCTGATTTCGTCCCTGGGCATCGTCGAAGATGTGGAACAGGCGATTACAATGGACTTGAAAGAAGCCGGAAACAGCCTGTACCTGGTCGGCGCGTTTGAACCCACCTTCGGCGGCGCGCACCTCCTGCTGGTGGCCGACGACCTGTCGGCGCTGGCAAACGATCCCGTTCCATCTCCCGCAGCACAGACCCCGGCGGTCTACCAGGCTTTGCACGCCGCCATGCGCGCCGAATGGGTCCGCTCGGCGCATGATTTGAGCGAGGGTGGACTGGCCGTCACGGTTGCGGAAATGTGCCTCGCCGGACGTCTGGGCGCACAGCTCGACGTGGAGACGGACGCGCCCCTGCGCTTCCTGTTCGGCGAGACAGCCGGCTGCCTGGTGGCCGAAGTCGCGCCGCACTACACGGCAGCATTCGAATCGCACTTTGCACACCTGCCCCTGCGCAAAATTGGCACGGTAGCCAACCAGCCGAATTTGTCGATACGCGCAAAAGGCCAGACGTGCCTCTCGCTTTCCATCGATGCACTCGTCAAAGCGTGGAATACGCCCCTCCAATAATTCGTGTCGAGAAAGGGACGCATGCAACCTAAAGCTCTCGTGCTACAAGCCTACGGAACCAACCGGGATTTCGACGTTGTCGAAGCCTTGAGTCTCGCCGGCGCCGTGCCGGAAGGGGTGCCCTTGAACCTTCTACGGGCCGGAAAGCGGCGATTCTCCGACTTTCAGATATTGGTCGTTCCCGGCGGCTTCTCCTACGCCGACGCGCTCGGCGCGGGGAAATTGCTGGCGCTTGACTTGAGAGCTTATTTCATCGACCAGATCAGCGCCTTTGTCGAACAGGGCAAACCGGTGATCGGCATTTGCAACGGGTTTCAGGCGCTGGTCAAATCCGGGATTCTGCCCGACGGCTCCACGCCCCGACAAGGTAAGAGCGAGGCAGAGAGTCAGGCCACCCTCACCTTCAACGCCTCCGGTCACTTCGAATGTCGTTGGGTCAGCCTGCGGCCAGGGTCACAGAAGTGCGTTTGGACGCGCGATCTGGAAGATTTGATCCTCTGCCCGGTTGCGCACGGCGAGGGCAACTTCCAGGCGGCCGGCCAGTCCTTGCTGACCGCTTTAGAGACCAATGACCAGATCGCCCTGACGTATACCCGCACCGACGGCTCCCCGGCGGCTGGCGGCTACCCCGCCAACCCGAACGGTTCGGCCCTGGACATTGCCGGCATTTGCAACCCGGCGGGCAACGTGCTGGGGCTGATGCCCCACCCGGAAAACCACATCCACGCCTGGCAACATCCGCGCCACAGCCGCGGCGAACAAGAGAACAGCGGCATGGCGCTGTTTCGGAATGGCGTAAAATACGCGGCCAATTTATAGGGGCGGGTGGCATCTGTTTTTGCCAGAGACAAATTTCCACGGGAAGAATTTATGATTCAACAAGAAAAAATCATCGAACTGATTCCCCAGGCTTGTGGCGAGACGAACCTGCCGTTGGCCGATAAAGCCAGCGGCAAGGTACGGGAGTGGTATTCGCTCCCGGCGGGCAAACGATTGATTATAACGACAGACCGCCTTTCGGCCTTCGACCGCATCCTGGCGCGGGTACCGTATAAAGGCCAGGTCTTGAATCAGCTTTCGGCGTGGTGGTTCGCCCAAACGCAGGACATCATCCCGAATCACATTCTATCGATTCCCGACCCGAACGCCGCGCTGGTACAAGCGGTGACGCCGCTGCGCGTTGAAGTGGTCGTGCGCGGTTATATTACCGGCGTGACCACCACGGCTTTGTGGTATCGCTATGCGCTGGGCGAGCGCGAAATTTACGGCTACGGCTTTCCGGATGGCTTGAAAAAGAACCAGGCTCTGCCTGATGCGATCATCACCCCCACCACGAAAGCGGCCAGCGGACACGACGAACGCCTGACCTGCGCCGAAGTGGTGGAAAAAGGCCTCCTGGACGCCGCCACCTGGGAAAAGGTGCAGGCTGCCGCTCTGGCAGTTTTCCGGCGCGGGCAGGAACTGGCGCGCAAGGCCGGTTTGATTCTGGTGGATACCAAGTACGAGTTTGGCCTCACGCCCGATGGACAGGTTATGCTGATCGACGAAGTGCACACGCCCGATTCGTCCCGCTTCTGGAAAGCGGCCAGTTATGAGGGGCACTTCACAGCCGGCCAGGAGCCGGAGAATTTCGACAAGGAATTCATCCGCAAAGCCTACGTGGAACGCAATTACCAGGGCGAAGGGCAACCGCCGTCGCTGCCCGCCGAACTGTGGGCGGCGGCCTCTGAGCGCTATATCGCCATCTACGAGATGTTGACCGGTGAGACCTTCGTTCCGGGCGACTATCCGCTGGAAGCCCGCCTGATGGAGAATTTGAAGAAAGCTGGGCTTATTTGAGCATTTCCCAATAATTGAATGGATTGACGACTTGGGCCCCAGCGTCATCCTGCCTGTACGACAAATCCTCCGACCTCACCGTCCCGCCATTGCCTGCTCGTGCGAGACGCAAAACCATTCCATCCCACACTGTCGATCACTATCAAGAAATTGGAATCATCCGCTTGCGGTATTTTTCCGATTTCCAAGAAAAATCGAATGAGCATGGGATCGCCTTCTCCAAGGAAGTGAATTAATTTATGACCGCCCCGCTTATTGGCATTCTCATGGGTTCCAAATCAGATTGGGAGACCCTGTCCAACGCTGCTGAAACGCTCGATAAACTGAGCCTTCCCTACGAAGTCAAAGTGGTCTCGGCGCATCGCACGCCAGACCTGCTCTTCGAATATGCCGAGTCTGCCGAAGAACGCGGCCTCGAAGTCATCGTCGCCGGGGCCGGCGGCGCAGCGCACCTGCCCGGCATGCTGGCCGCCAAGACTCCGCTGCCGGTGCTGGGTGTCCCCGTCCAATCGAGGGCGCTGAACGGGCTGGACTCGCTACTCTCGATCGTGCAGATGCCCGCCGGCGTACCGGTCGGCACACTGGCTATCGGGCGCGCGGGCGCGGTCAATGCCGCCTTGTTGGCGGCAGCCATCGTCGCCAACCGTCACGCCGAATACCGCCAGGCGCTGCGCGATTTTCGAGCGCAGCAAACGAAAAACGTATTGGAGCATCCGGACCCCAGAGAATAACAACCGACGCACAACATTTACAGGAATAGAATGAACCCATGACTATGATTGGTATTCTTGGCGCAGGACAACTTGGACGCATGCTGGCTCTGGCAGGCTACCCGCTGGGGCTGACCTTCCGTTTTCTTGACCCCGCACCTGCCTCCCCCGCCGGGCAACTGGCCGAACATATCGAAGCTGGCTATCACAACGCAGAAGCGCTGGCGCGTTTTCTGGATGGCCTGGACGCCGTCACCTACGAGTTCGAAAACGTCCCGCTGGAAATCGCCCACCAGATCGAACACTCCGTTCCGGTCTACCCGCCGCCGCTGGCGCTCGAAAAAGGGCAGGACCGCCTGGTGGAGAAAACTTTCTTTCGTTCTTTGGGGATTCCAACGTCCGAATTTAGCGATGGCCGTCTCTTATTAAACGGAGAAAAAAACGGCATGGGCTATCCCTGTGTGCTAAAAACACGGCGTATGGGTTATGACGGCAAAGGACAATTCGTAGTGCGGAACGCCAACGAACTGGCGCAAGCACTGGAAACCTTGCACGGACAGGACACCATTTTGGAACGGCTGGTGCCCTTCGACCGGGAACTCTCGATCCTGGGCGTGCGCAGCCTGGACGGCGCGACGCGCTTTTACCCGTTGGTGGAAAACCGTCATCGTGAAGGGATTCTGCGCCTGTCGCTGGCACCCGCCCCGGAGCTGACGCCGGAACTGCAAGCCACAGCCGAATCCTACGCGGGCCGCGTCCTCAAAGCGTTGGACTATGTGGGCGTGCTGGCTATCGAATTGTTCCAGGTTGGAGACCACCTGCTCGCCAACGAAATGGCGCCGCGCGTGCACAACAGCGGACACTGGTCGATCGAAGGGGCGGTCACCTCTCAGTTCGAGAATCACCTGCGGGCGCTGGCAGGCCTGCCGCTTGGAGACACGAGTCCGCGCGGGGCAGCGGCCATGCTCAATTTGATCGGTGAAGTCCCTCCGTCCGAGTCCATCCTGGATATGGATGGCGCACATTTGCACCTGTACGCCAAATCGGCGCGGCCCGGACGCAAACTCGGTCATATCACATTCGTCGAAAAGGACTTCGCCGCTTTACAGGGAAAGTTGGCAGCGGTAAAGGAGAGACATGGAAACCTTTGACGATCACCCACACGAAGAGTGCGGCATTATCGGTATCTTTGCGCCCAACGAAGACGTGGCGCGCATGGCCTTCTTCGGACTATTTGCCTTGCAACATCGCGGCCAGGAGGCGGCTGGAATCGCCGTTGCCAACGGCGCGACCATGTCGATGTATAAAAATGTGGGGCTGGTTTCGCAGGTTTTCGTCCCCCATACGCTGGACGACCTGGAAGGGAAATACGCCATCGGGCACACGCGTTATTCCACCACCGGCTCGTCCCTGGCCCGCAATGCGCAGCCTTTCATGATCGAGACCATGCACGGGCCGCTGGCGTTGGCGCACAACGGAAACCTGGTCAATTCTGCCGAACTCCGCAAGAACTTGATGCAGCAAGGCATCGGGCTCTGGTCTTCGTCAGACAGCGAGGTGATGACGCTGATGCTGGCGCGCAACGGGGGCAACACCTGGGAAGAACGCATTCAGTATGCGATGCAAAAATGGATCGGCGCTTATTCGCTGGTCATCCTGACGCGCGACTGCGTTTACGCGGTGCGCGACCCCTGGGGCTTTCGTCCGCTATGCGTGGGATTGCTGCCCGCCGGTGGTTACGCTGTGGCTTCGGAGACCGGCGCGCTGCGGACGTTGGGCTGCGAGGCCATCCGCGATGTCAAACCCGGCGAGATCGTGGCTTTGTCGGAGAACGCTCTCAAAGTAACCCAGGCCTTGCCACCGGCCGATTCACTGGCGATGTGCATTTTCGAGTTGATTTACTTCGCACGGCCTGACCAGGTTTGGGATGGGATCAACGTCCATCACATACGCCAACGATTAGGGGAAGAACTTGCCCGCGAAATGAAAGCCGAGGCTGACGTTATCGTGCCGGTGCCGGATTCGTCGATTCCTGCGGCCATTGGCTTTTCGCGCTCAAGTGGAATCCCGTATAACGACGGTTTTATCAAGAACCGTTACGTCGGCAGGACTTTTATCGAACCGACCGATTCACTGCGCAAACGCGGCGTGGCGCTCAAGTTCAACGTCATCAATGAGAACGTACAAGGCAAGCGCGTGATCATGATCGACGACTCGATCGTGCGCGGGAATACGACGGGGCCGCTGATCAAGCTATTGCGCAGCGCCGGCGCAAAGGAAGTCCATGTTGCCATCACCTGCCCACCGATTGCCCATCCGTGTTTCATGGGCGTAGACATGGGCTCGTACGACGACCTGATCGCCCACAAATGGACAGTGAACGAATTATGTGAACACTTTGAGGCAGACTCACTGACTTACCTTTCGATGGCAGGCATGCTGCGGGCAGCCGGCCGCAACGACGGATTTTGTCACGCCTGTTTTACAGGGAAATATCCGCTACCGGTGGAACTATCCTCCGTCAAGACAGGATTCGAGCAAGGAATTGCCGCATAAGAACAACGCAAAGGAAAAGGACGGCGGACATCGCTCCTGGTGACTCGTCCTTCTCATCCTTTCGACAGGAGACCTCATGAAAGTCCTTCTCATTGGTTCGGGTGGGCGCGAACATGCCATTGCCTGGAAGATAGCGCAATCGCCCAAACTGACCCGTTTATTTATTGCGCCTGGGAATCCGGGGACGGCCACAGCAGGAGAAAACGTCGCGGTGAAAATCGACGACCATGCCGGCATCCTGCGATTCTGTCGGAAGCAACAGATCGATCTGGTCGTCATTGGGCCTGAAGCGCCACTGGCAGCCGGCCTGGGCGATGATTTACGCGCGGCTGGATTCAAGGTCTTTGGCCCGTCGAAAGCAGCCGCAGAGATCGAGGCATCCAAGGCTTTTTCGAAGGCTTTCATGATACGGCACGACATCCCAACGGCCCGCTACCAAGCCTTTACCGACTTCGATGCAGCATTGGCCTACCTGCATTCCCTGGACTATCCGGCTGTCATCAAAGCTTCGGGGTTGGCCGCCGGAAAGGGCGTCATCGTCCCGGAAACAACCGCCGAGGCCGAATCTGCGCTGCGTCAGGTCATGCTCGACCACGCATTTGGCGGTGCAGGCGACGAA
This sequence comes from Anaerolineales bacterium, assembly GCA_046704785.1. Taxonomy (GTDB): domain Bacteria; phylum Chloroflexota; class Anaerolineae; order Anaerolineales; family Villigracilaceae; genus JBJKRF01. Next base: position 41,658 of record JBJKRF010000091.1, read on the forward strand.
GTCATCATCGAGGAAAAGTTGAGCGGCCCGGAGGTCTCGTTGATCGCGTTTGCAGACGGGAACATAGCCCGGCCCATGATTCCCGCGCAGGATCACAAACGCGTTTTCGACGGGGACGGCGGCCCGAACACAGGCGGGATGGGCGCTTACGCCCCTGTGCCGTCCTGTCCGCCAGAGATGGTAACCGAGTTGACCGCTACGATCTTGCAGCCCGCTATCGACGGCTTGCGCGCCGAAGGTCGTCCATTTATCGGTGCGCTGTACGCCGGATTGATGCTCACCCACGACGGCCCGCGTGTGATCGAATTCAACTGTCGCTTTGGTGACCCGGAAACGCAGGTTATCCTGCCGCTGCTGGATTCCGACATCCTGGAGATTTTCAGCGCCTGCGCCGCAGGCCGCCTAACAGATACAGACATCCGCTGGAAGGACGGCGCGGCGGCTTGCGTCGTGCTGGCATCTGAGGGCTATCCGGGCAAATATCCGCGCGGGCTGGAAATCAGCGGGCTGGTAGTTCCCACTTCGGATGCCTTTGTTTTTCATGCTGGCACCCAACTCGCCGATGACAAAGTACTCACCAATGGTGGCCGCGTGTTATGTGTTTCTGGCTGGGGCAGCACGATCGAAAAAGCTGTACGGGCTGCTTACGAAGCCATCCAACCCATCACCTTCGAGGGGATGCACTACCGTAAAGATATTGCCTGGCAGGCTTTGAAAAAAGAAAACTCACAGCCACTGGGCGAGGCGCCGTCGCCGACTGGCGCAGCCGTCCGTTTGTCTGCTGCCCGATCCGCCCCCGCTGCTGCATCCATATCTGCGCCCGTCTCTGTCCCCATCCGATCCTCCTACGAAGAGTCCGGCGTGTCCATCGACGCCGGTAATCGCGCCGTCGCCCTGATGACAAAAGTGGTGCGTTCCACCTACACGCCTGCTGTTCTGGCAGGCATTGGCTCCTTCGGCGGTCTGTTCGATGTTTCGGCGCTGAAGGACTTCGATCACCCGGTGCTCGTGGCCTCCACCGACGGCGTCGGCACCAAGGTCAGGCTGGCCGCTGCCGTCAAGCGCTACCGCAGCATCGGGCACGATATCGTCAACCATTGCATCAACGACATTCTCGTCCAGGGCGCGCGCCCGCTCTGTTTTCTCGATTACTTCGCAACCTCGAAGCTCAATCCCGATATTGCCGCCGAGGTCGTCATCGGCATCAGTGAAGCCTGCCGCGAGGCCGGCATCGCCTTGTTGGGTGGCGAAACTGCCGAGATGCCGGGAGTCTATCAAACGGGTGAATTCGACCTGGCAGGGACGATTATCGGTGTGGTCGAACGGGATCATATCCTACCCCGCGCAGATCTAAAACCCGGCGATGTGCTGGTCGGACTCGCGTCCAGCGGACCGCACACGAATGGGTATTCCCTGATCCGTAAAATCTTCGCCGCAGATTCGTTCGATGCAGTCGCCCCGTCGCTCGGAATCCCGTTATCAGAAGCTTTGCTCGCCCCGCATCGCTCCTATGCGCCCTTTCTATCTCCACATCTGGGAAAAGTAAAAGCCTTGGCGCACATCACCGGCGGCGGATTCATCGAAAACATTCCGCGCATCCTGCCGACAGATATGGACGCCCATATCCACCTCGGCACCTGGAAGATGTCACCGCTCTGGGCGCTGATCCAACAAAGAGGCCAGATCGTCCCCGACGAGATGTACCGCGTCTTCAACATGGGCATCGGCATGTTGGCCGTCGTCGATAAAACGCTCATCGCCGAATTCCAGGAGGCCATCCCAGAGCCAACCTTCGTTATCGGAGAACTAGCCAAAGGGGCAGGCAAAGTAGTGCTGGAGCCCCATCGGACATCATCGATATTGGAATAGTCACAAAAGAACTACTTCGAAAGGATTTTCTCATGGCAACCGAACTTCCCCTGCGCTACGGCGCCAACCCACAACAAGTTCCCGCGCGGGTCTTCATGAAAAAAGGTGAACTTCCCATCCAGGCTCTCAATGGCGCGCCCGGTTATATCAACCTGCTCGACGCACTCAACTCCTGGCAACTCGTCCGCGAGCTGAAGCAGGCCACCGGCCTGCCGGCAGCCGCCTCGTTCAAGCACGTCAGCCCATCAGGCGCGGCAGTGGCCGTTCCACTCTCGGACGTGCTCAAAAAAATCTACTTTGTCGAAGACCTGGAACTCTCCCCGCTGGCCGAAGCCTACGCCCGCGCTCGCGGCGTCGACCGTATGTCCTCCTTTGGCGACTTCATCGCCATCTCAGGCGAGGTCGATGTTCCCACGGCGAGAGTGATCAGTCGTGAAGTCTCCGACGGTATCATCGCGCCCAGCTACGAGCCCGCCGCGCTTGAAATTTTGAAGAAAAAGAAACAGGGCAAATACGCCGTCATACAGATCGACCCTGATTATGAACCAGAGACGAACGAAGCGCGCGATGTGTTCGGCATCACCTTCGAGCAACGCTGCAACGACCGCATGGTCACACACGACGACTTCACCAACATTGTGACCAAAAACAAAGACCTGCCCGAAAGCGCCATCCGCGATATGATGGTCGCCTGGATCGCGCTCAAGTACACCCAATCCAACTCGGTCTGCTACGCCTTCGACGGCCAGACCATCGGCGTGGGCGCCGGTCAGCAATCGCGTGTCCACTGCGCGCGCTTGGCCGGCCTGAAAGCCGATCTGTGGTACCTGCGCCAAAATCCGGCGGTGCTCAACCTGCCCTTCAAGGACGACATCCGGCGCCCCGACCGAGATAACGCCATCGACCAATTCCTGCAACCCGACGTGACCGAGGCCGAAAAAGCCAACTGGAAAAACGTCTTCCGTGAAACACCGCGCCAGTTGACTCCCGCCGAACGGCGCGCCTGGCTCGACACGCTCAAAGGCGTCACGCTTGGCTCCGACGCCTTTTTCCCGTTCCGCGACAGCATCGACCGGGCGGTCCTTTCGGGCGTGCGCTATGTGCTGGAACCCGGCGGCTCCACCCGCGACGACGACATCATCGCCGCCTGCGACGAATACGGCATGACCATGGTCTTTTCGGGCGTGCGCCTGTTCCATCACTAAATTATGGAAAATGTCTCGCGTCTTGTCGTTCTCATCTCTGGAAATGGCACCAATCTGCAGGCTATTCTCGACGCCTGTGCCCGGAACGAACTCCCCGCAACCGTGGTCGCCGTTATCTCGAATAAGCCCAACGCCTACGGCTTGACCCGCGCCAGCCAGGCTGGCATTCCCACGCGGGTGCTGCCCAAAACGCAGGAACCGGACCGTCGCGTCTACGATGCGCTTCTGGCCGGATACGTGGCTTCCTATCAGCCCGACTATGTCATCCTGGCCGGCTGGATGCGCATCCTCACCTCGGCTTTCCTCGAACGCTTTCCGAACCGTGTCATCAACCTGCACCCGGCCCTACCCGGAACGTTCCCCGGCGTCCATGCCATCGAACGCGCTTATGAAGCCTGGCAAAAAGGCGAAATCGACAAAACCGGCGTGATGGTTCATCTCGTGCCCGACGAAGGGGTAGACAACGGCCCCGTGCTGGCAACTGCCGAAATCGAATTCGTCACAGGCGAATCACTGGAGGCTTTCGAGGCGCGTGTACACAAATCGGAACACAACCTGCTGGTAGAAACGATTAAGGAAGTCATCGAACAACACAACGATCAATAGAGAATCTGGAAAAACAGCACAGTTTGGTGGGATTCGTCTGTGAGGGCGAATCCCACCAAAACTTCAACAACACATCGTTAGAAAGTTTCCCCGTCCAAAACAGCCTGGCAACTTCGGCAAAGCAAATGCGTATTTATTCACAAGGCTTATACAAAGCCTTGTTTTTGCTGTACACTATTCTTGAGACTCTTCCCCAAAAAGGAGAACGCCATGAAAAATCGCGGTCAACTCGCCCTCGGCTTGATTTTGATTCTGCTTGGCGCCTGGTTCATTGCTGCACGCCAGATTCCCGCGTTGAATGCCTGGGCCGAACAATACATGCAGGGACCGCTTGCAATCGTCGCGGCGGGTATCTTGATTCTGCTGGTCGGCCTGGTGCTCGGAACACCGGGAATGGCGATTCCCGCAGCCATCGTAGCCGGTATCGGTGGAATTTTCTATTATCAACAAATCACCAACGATTACACTTCCTGGTCTTACATGTGGACGCTCATTATCGGCTTCGTCGGAGTGGGCATCATCCTGGCCGGCCTGTTGGAAGGGGATCTGCGCCGGGCGCGGTCGGGGATGAGCACAATTGTGACCAGTGCAGTGCTCTTTGTGGTCTTCGCTGCCATTTTTGGAAAACTCGCTATTTTGGGGTCCATCGGTCCGGCCATCTTGTTAATCCTGGTCGGACTGTGGGTATTAATCCGCGGGCTGGTGCGCCAGCCGCGAGGAGGCTGACATGGCACGGCATTGGAACATCTTTTGGGGTGCAATCCTGATTCTGTTGGGGGCATTGTTCTTCCTGCAAGCCGAGGGAATATTGCATGACATTCTGGGCTTTTTCTGGCCATTGTTTTTGTTCGCCCTGGGCGCCTGGATTTTGCTTCAGGTTTACCTACCCCGCAGCGAAGACAGTGAAACTTTTTCCATCGCTCTGGAGGGTGCGCGCGAGGCCAGCATCCATCTCGATCATGGGGTCGGCGCGCTACATATCAGCGATGGCGCTCCTGAAGGGATGCTAATAACAGGCTCCAAAGCAATTGGCATGGACATTAAAAGCCATCGCGAAGGCGACAGGCTTAACGTAAAAATTGACGCCGGCCCCACGTTCGTCCCTTTCATCGGGCCGGAAAGCGGCGCCTGGAATTTTCATCTCGCACCCAACGTTCCTCTGCGCCTGGACCTGGATGCCGGAGCAAGCAGCATGGAGCTTGATTTAAGCAATCTAAAAGCTGCCTATACGAGAGTCGATTGTGGAGCCAGCCGCTTGACCATCAAGGCGCCAGAACAAGCAGGCGCCTCGCAGTTCGATATCGAGGCCGGCGCCACCTCCCTCGACTTCACAGTTCCGCAGAGCGTAGCTGCGCGCATTCGCATTAAAGCCGTGCCTGCTTCTCTCAATATCGATCAGATGCGTTTTCCAATGCGCGCCAGCGGAGAATACCAGTCGCCAGAGTACGAAACAGCCCTCAACAAAGTAGAACTCAACTTCGACGGCGGCGCCAGTTCGGTCAACGTTCATTGAACACGAGGAAATCTAATGCTACGAAAAATCGACTACCGCATTGTTTTAGGCGCTGGCCTGATGTTGTTCGGCGCTCTGTTGTTTCTCGAACAAATTGGGCTACTACATGGCGTGTCCAATATTTTCTGGGGCGCAGTTCTGCTGCTGGCAGGCTTACTTTTCCTCTACATCTTTGCCAACAATACCGCCAACTGGTGGGCGCTCATCCCTGCTTTTGGATTGCTCGGGCTGGGCCTCGATACTCTTCTTCCGGCATTCCTGGGCAACTTCAACGGCGGATTTTTCCTGGGTGGATTAGGGCTGAGTTTCTTCGCCATCTATTGGACCAATCGCTCCCATTGGTGGGGGATCATCCCTGGGGGCGTCTTGTTGACCCTGGGCTTGCTCGCCGGATTCGAAGCCTTTGGCTCGGCGGAGGCCTCCGGCGGCCTGTTTTTCCTGGGGCTGGGCCTGACGTTCCTGCTTGTGGCGATTCTGCCCAACCCCTATACGCGCATGAACTGGGCCTACATTCCGGCGGCTGTGTTGCTGGTGATGGGTGGGTTACTCCTCGGCCAGGTTACAGAAGGGCTCATCGCCTATATCTGGCCGGTCGGTTTGATCCTTGCCGGGCTACTAGTACTACTTGGCTTATATCGGCAGAACCAAGAATAAATCACTACAAAATTATCGCGGTGACAAACGGCTCTTCACAAAAGGAGCCCCTTCGACAAAGGGCTCCTGGCTTAGTACGTATGCCGCAACTTTATGAAAGTAGAGAGTGCAAGGCCTGTTTTTCGGGAAAGAAATCCAGAACGCAACCCTGCAACTTAAGGAAGTTGCAGTACGAGATAAAAACCGACGAATACTCAACCCGCCTCGACAACCTCCACATCGGGGAAAAACTGACGAACCGTTCCGGCCACCCAACCGTGCAACGTCGATGGTAAAAGCGGACAGCCCAGGCAGGCGCCCCCCAACCGCACCGCAAGTTTTTCCCCGTCAAACGAGACGAAATCCACCGACCCGCCATGATATTGCTCGATATAGGCGTTCAACTGCTCCAGCAACGCGCGAAGCTGTTGTTCTTTTGTAGTCACAACCATACTGACCTCACTGACTACTCGCCTGTCTTTTTCGAGCGGCGGCACGCGATGGGTAACACCCTGATTGATCATCGAACGTACCTGCATCTGTGCATTCGCCCAACGCGAGGAGACCGCCTCTGCCAGGTGATTCAAGACCACCTGCCCTGTTTGCGGGTGGACTATTTGCAAATCTCGCAAGTCTTTTCCGGCAATCAACAGCGTCTCGCAATCCGAGATACAAACAGCCGATGAGCTATAGACATCGTTTCCAAGCACTGCGGACCATCCGAAAACGCTGCCCGCCGAAAGCCGATTGAGATTGATCTGGTCCCCATCGTACGGCTTATAGCGCAGCATCACCTCTCCCTGGACGAGCAAATAGAGACAGGCTGCGCGTTCCCCCTGCTCGATAACAATCGCCCCGGCAGGATATGTACGCACATGGAAGAGCGGCGACACGATCTTTAAATCGGCCGTTCCCAAATCCTTGAAAACAGGGAAGTGCATTAGATGCTCAAGCATTTCATAAATGATAAGTCGGGGCATACCCCATACACAGTGGCAAACTTCCCCCAAACGTCCGACATTCGTCCCTGCTCGCATGACATTCTGATTCGGAAAAAGGAATCGACGTGTTGAAAGGGAAATCATGCCAGGCCAAAACATGTGTTCTGAAGACCATCAACGAAGTGACATTCATCCCAATCTGTTCACAGGCATATCAGGTATACTTCGATGAGAGACCTGTAACTTTTTTATTTCGGATACATCTAATGGATAAACAGTTTTCCGAAATTTCAATGGAGGCGCTGCGCGCAGGGGATCGCGCCGAGTTTGCTCGCGTGGTCGAGTTGTACAGCGTGCCGATCTATCGCCTGGGGTTGAAAATGACCGGGAATGCCCAGGACGCCGAGGATGTGTTGCAGACGACCTTCTTAAAGGCTGTCCAACACCTGGCCGATTTCGAGGGACGCTCCAGCCTGTCGACGTGGTTATATCGCATTGCGGCGAACGAGTCGCTGATGATGCTGCGACGCCGGCGTCCCGAGCTTTCCATCGATGAAGAGCCTGAAGAGTCGGAGGGGCCAATCGTTACTCCGTTGCAGTTTGCCGACTGGGGAACGCTGCCGGAGCATGAGTTGCTTTCAGCCGAATCTCGCCGCTACCTCGATGAAGCCGTGCAGAAATTACCTGAAAAATTGCGCTTGGTGTTCCTGCTACGGGATGTAGAGGGCCTGTCGATCAAGGAAACCAGCGAGGCGTTAGGGTTGAGCGAAACCAACGTCAAGACCCGTCTTTCGCGTGCGCGCCTGCATCTGCGTGAACAGCTTTCTGCATACTTTGCAGAACGCTTTACACAGGAGAGCCAAAAATGAAGGAATCTGCTCATACGATGACTTGTAAAGACCTGCTTGGCTCACTTTCAGAATACGTGGATGGCGAGCTTGGCGAGGATATGTGTCAGGCAATCGAACGTCACATCGCAGCGTGCGACCACTGCCGTGTGGTGGTGGATACCGTTACCAGGACGATTTACCTTTACCAGACGGATGCCCAGGAAACTGAACTACCAGAAGGGGTACGGGAACGACTGTTCAAAACGTTGAAACTGGATGATTTGCTTAAACCGTGAACGTCCAAAGAATGGGGGCCGGCAGAAAATCATCGAAATCATAGAAGGAGGCTGTAAAAGATGAAAGAAAAAATCTCCGTCAGCCATAAGAACCAAAATAAAAGCGCCTTTATGTTGGTGATCGGTGGCGGGTTGATCTTGATTGCCCTCGCCGCGCTGCTGGCATTCCCCTCGGCGCAAAATTTCGTTCAGACGGAGGAAACTTCCGCCATGCCGGTCTCGGTCAATTTTCCTGCGCCGGAGGTGCAATTGACGAATCTTGACGGTCAATCCGTCGCGCTCTCAGACTATAAGGGAAAAGTGATTCTGTATAATGCCTGGGCCACGTGGTGCCCGCCCTGCCAGCAGGAAATGCCCACACTCGAATCCTACTATCAGAGCCATATAGCCGACGGGCTCGTGGTGGTGGCGATCGAAGATGGTGAACCGGAACAAGACGTGCGCACCTTCGTACAACAGCACAATCTTTCGTTTCCCGTCTGGCCCGACGTAAAATATGTTGCCACGACGGCCTTCAGGATCGAAAATTTGCCGACTTCGTTCGTCATCGACCGCAAGGGCACCGTGCGCCTAACCTGGACGGGCGCGATCAGTAAAACCATGCTCGAACGCTACGTGACGCCTTTGCTGAAAGAATAACCGGCGTTCCTTAAAATGAGCGCAGCGGGCCGCGCCCAAAGGTGCAAATGCCAGTGGACGCGTTGTCTCTACACTCATCGTCCTTCCTTTTCCAGCAAATTTGGTTTATTGGGAATCTGCGGGATGAAGCGGGTTCTCCCTTACCACGGGAAATTTCAAAGAACTGCAAATTTTCAAGAACCGACTTTCTTATGGAGGCTTGAAATGGACGCGAAAGTGACTTGGGGACGCGGCATGAGTTTCACCGGTATGGCCGATAGTGGTTTTCAAGTACCACTTGGAGCAGACCCGGACGTAGGCGGCGCAGACGACGGGTTTCGCCCCCTGGAGTTGATGGCCGTAAGCCTGGCCGGCTGCACGGCGATGGATGTGATCTCCATCTTACGGAAAAAGCAGCAGGATGTAACCGCTTTCGAAGTCGGCGTACATGCCGATCAGTCCCAGACCCACCCGCACGTGTTCACCACCGTCAAAATCAAGTATCGCATCACAGGCCATAATGTAGACGAAACGGCGGTTGCACGGGCCATCGAACTTTCTGCCATCAAATATTGCCCGGCACAAGCAATGCTTGCCAAAGTAGTGCCCATTGATTTAGCCTACGAAATCTACGAAGACAGCACCGGCAAGGCAGACCTGATCAAAAAGGGAAGTTGGGAGCCTGCCGCATAAAACATCGGCTCTGCAAGCAAAACGGCGCATTTGCAAACGCGCCGTTTTTATTTTGGACTATCTGCTTCAACCAGGCTCTGGCTTTCCCCTTTATTCGAGGCCGTAATCGTATTCGTCGAGCGTGTCATTGTGCCCAGATAAGCTGCACCGCCGTCATGCACGGTCCAGCCTTCCAAATCATAGGGCAGCGCGCCGCTACCTGCCAGAACCCATTCGCCGTTGTATTTGCGCGCAATATGCACATGTGTGCCAGTCGCTTCTCCACCCTGGCAGGAGGGATGTCCGATATGGTCGCCGGCTTTTACCCGAACACCTTGCGCAATACGCCCGTTATTGGAAATGTGCAGGTAAAAAATCGTCCAGCCGGTTTGTTCGTGTCCGTCACCATCCAAATCGAGGATGACCATGGCGGGGTCGGAGCGGGCGATGACACCGTCCGCCATCGCGACCACCCATTCAGTGGTGGGATTGCAAGCCGATACACCGGAAGGAGCAAAATCCAGCGCGGCAAAGGGTTCGCCCACGCCCCAGCCGGTATGCGGTCCGCCGGTAAAATTCCAGGGTTGTCCGGGTTCGAAAGGAAACAGTAAGGGCGGTTGTTGCAGACTGCCAGGAATCAACGTCTGGACGTTTTGCCAGGGGTCGCCGAAGAGGGCTGCATACGTCTGCGCCAGGCCGCCGGGCCCAACCATCTGGTTGTACATAGGACTGGAATAGAACTGGGAGAAATAATATTGGATGGCCACCGTCGCCGCGTTCTGCCACGGATCGGGGCGCTCGATACGACCGTCGGGGTGGTCGAATTGCTTTAGCGACCCCAGCCGCCAGCCATAATAGCCATTGTTCAAGATATTCGCTGCGTAAACCAGTTGCAGGTAGACGCCCTGATGGAATTGGTCGTTGTAATTGAGCACATAAGGCGTCGCAGGTGGATTGGGGTCGGTGAGCGCTCCAGCCTGATAATCCAGAATGGCAAGCAACAGGCGCGGGCTAACGCTAAAATCCATGGCAACGATATCAACCAATTCGGCGCCGGTGTGCGGGCCGTCACTGATCTGTTCAGAGTAGGATTTCAGCCAACCAGGATGCGCGTTGACGAAATCCGTGGTGTTGAAGCCGACTTGGGCGGGGCCGTTGACAAAGAGGCTGTCGGGAATGATATGGTAGGGAGTTCCCCAAAAGGGCAGGTAATAGATGGGGATTTTCATCGGCAGGCCGGGGGGGAGTGTGCTTACATCTTCCGGGATGATAGGGTTCGCCGTACGGATTTCCGGCACCGTGGTGTTGAAATGCGCGGCAAGCCCGGAAAGTGTGTCTCCATCCTGGGCTTTGTAGTCCACCAATTCGCCCGGGTAATAGGGAGGACGGGTTGGCAGGGGTGTAAATTTGGCGGCCGGTGTAGGCAGCGGGCGAGAGGCCTGACCCGTCGTGGGCGTACCTTGAGGTACAGCCGCTTCACTGGGGGTGCCACAAGACGCCAACAGAAGGACAAAAAACAACAATCGTAAACGTCTCATTTTCTTACAGGTGATAATCGCAATGGGAACGGCCTCATTCTCACAGATTTTCTGCGGCTCCCAGAACCATTAATCGTTCGGGCCACGCACGATATTCGTTTCAAACGAGCCACATGAACAGGCTGTAATGGTCTTATCGCCGCGCGTGAGCGTACCTTTATAAGCAACCCCCTCACCATGCGCGATCCATCCACTCAAATCAAAGGGCAAGGGCCCATCGGCCAGAATCCATTCACCATTGTACTTGCGCACAATATGAACATGTGTGCCGGTGGCAATACCGCCCTCACAGGAGGGATGACCGATCTTATCGTCTTTGACCACGATTCTTCCAACCGGGATACGATCTTTGGTGGCGATGTGCAGAAACATGATGTCCCAACCCGTCTGTTCATGGCCGTCACCATCGAGGTCGAGCATGACCACACCGTTTTCGGAACGGACGATGACCCCACCCGACGGGGCCAACACCCAGGCGTTCGAGGGCATACAACCCGTTTGGTCAGAGGCAGGCGCAAAGTCGAGCGCCGCCATTGCGCCCCGATCTTCCCAAGCCCCATGCGGCCCCCCGGTAAAACTCCAGACTTTGCCCGGCTCGAAAGGCAGGCTCAAAGGAGGCTGTTGCAGCCCAGCCGGGATAAGCGGTTCAACGCGCTGCGCACGCTGCCAGGGATCGCCGAACATGTCTTTGTAAAGCGCCGGGAACTCGTTCGAGACGATATTTTCCCATTGTGCCTGATTATGCGTCTGGGCAAAGAAGTACTGAATCGCTGCCGTGCCCGCGTTGAGATTTGGGGCAAGGCGCAAATGCGACCCATCGGGAAACGTCAATTCTGTCAACGTGCCGGCACGCCAACCATAGTAACCCACAGATAGCGTATCCACTGCCCAGATCATTTGGCGAAACAAACCTTTGTAATAAAAATTCTGGTAACCGAGCGGATAATCATTCTGAGAAATATTCGTCGGGTTGCTGCGCACCCAGTGACTCTCATACTCCAGGATAGCAAGCAAAATCCGTGGATTGATCGAATTCTCGATGGAGGCGCGCGTAATATCCTGCGCGCCGTCCGTCCAGGCAGTCGTAGCCAGATACTCTTTGTACTGGCTCAAGTAGCCCCCCTGCCCATTGATGTACGCCGCCACGTCGAAATCGATCGTACTGGGCGAATAAACGACCTCACTATCCGGGATGGTCAACGCATTGGGAGAAACTTCTCCACTGAGCACATCAGGAATGAGCAACAAGGTTCCCGGGTCGATGAGTTTATCTGCCGGTGGTAGGACCACATTCGAGATAATCTGATTCGGAAGCACCCCAAAGCGTTTTGCCACAATATTGAGTGTGTCGCCCCCCTGGGCCTTGTAGGTAATCAATGGCTTGTCTGAGGTGTTAAGCGGCGCGAGGGTGGGTGTCGGGAGCGCAGGCCCCAGCGTGGGCGTGCCCACCTGCGGCAAAATTTTCAAAGGTGTTGGGGATGGCGTGAACGTTACCGTAGGGAGCAATGAATAAATCACGACCGGCGTGGGGATTTGTGTGCCAAAGGGAGTTGGTGTGGGTGGGTCTCCCCAAATGGAGGCATTACCTCCCGAACAGCCCGCCAGCAGGCCGGCAACCAAGACGAACAAAATGGTTCGGCGCAAAACACTCATAAATTGGAGGAATTATACCAGTGAGCATGATGCGGGGGATTAAGCCAAAATAAGGATTTACGTTGACTTCCCATTCTTCGGTCTGGCCTGCACAAGGTAGTCCGCAAATTGACAAGACGTTACCGTCCACGCCGGCAAGAGCGCGTCTCAGTTTCCTCAGTGGCTGATCTGGTTGAGGCTGTTTTGTCCATCCCAAGCCTCGACGGTCTGGCCACCTTTGGTCAACGTGCCATCGTATTCGGTGCCGTCTCCGCTGGCGACCCAACCGTCCATCGTGAAGGGCAGCGACGGGTCGTCCGCTGCGATCCAGACGCCGTTATAACGCCGGGCAATATGAACGTGGTCGGCAGTGGCCTCCCCACCCTGGCAGGATGGATGTCCGATTCTGTCGCCGGTCTGGACGTGCGTTCCCGCCTGAACACGGTCGCGGTCTTCGATGTGCATGTACAGAATCGTCCAACCGGTTTGTTCGAGACCGTCGCCGTCCAGGTCTTCGATGACAGCGCCATCGCCTGCACGCGTGATCACCCCGTCGGCGGAGGCCGTCACCCAATAGTCGACGGGATTGCAGCCCACGGGTGCGCCGGGCGGCGCAAAATCCAGAGCCGCCCAGGCCGAGCCGCTATCCCAACCGGCGTGGGGGCCGCCGGTAAACTGCCAGACTTCCCCACTTTGGAAAGGCAAGGCCAGCGTAGGCTGGCTCAGGTTTGGCGGCAGGAGTGGTTCGACGGCCAGATCGAATGGATAGCCAAACAGCGCCGAGTAGGTGGCAAAGAGGCCGTTCGGGCCGGTATCCATCTTCCAACTGGTCTGGTCATCGAGTTTGGCGAACAGATTCTCGACGCCAGCCGTCCCGGCGTTGATTCCCGGCTGCGGCACGACGGTGGTTCCGTCGGCCAGGGTGAATTGTTTGATCTTGCCCTCACGCCAGCCGTAGAACCCTTCATTGAGCCCAATGGCCGCCCAGGCCAACTGGCGATAGAGGCCCACGTAGAAATTATCCACCTTGCCAATCGGCGTATCCAGGGTGGAGGGCGCCGGGTTGGCATTTGTGACCCATTGGCTGCGGTATTCCAGCACGGCCAACAACAAACGGGGATTGACCGAATATTCGCGCGCCACCTTGTCCACCATCTGTGCGCCGCTGAGGGTTGCACCGTCGGCATTGCCTTTGTAGAAAGACAGGTAGCCGCCGCGCTTCTGGACGAAGGCATTGACATCCAGCAAGGCCGAAAGCGGCCCGTAGACGAGTTCCGAATCGGGGATGACCTTGAAATAGTCGGAAGAGATGGTCACGCCGCTGTTATCGGCGGTGGCCGAAGCGCCGGGTGTCACCGTCAGCGGGATGACGAGTTGTTGCCCCGGGTAGATCAGGTCGTTCGCGCCCAGACTGTTGGCCTGCAGCAGGCCATCGACGCTGATCCCATACTGTTGGGCGATACTGCTCGGATAGTCGCCCGATTGGACGGTGTATGTCAACGGCCCGGCGGTGGGTGTGGCGGCGCTGATGAGCATCCCCGTAGGCAGCGCTGTAAAAGTCGGCAGCAGGAACGTTACGCCACCGTCCGGCGTGGGGCTGGAAATAGGCGTCCCTGCGCCGCGCGTGGGCGGCAAGTAAGTCAACACGGGCGAAAAGGTCGGGAATTGCCGGTTGGCCTGCGGCAGCACAGGCGTCCATTCCGGGGCGTTGGCCGTACGGGTGCACGCGCTAACGGACACAGCCACAAGTATAAAAGAGAGCAGGCCTGCTGAAAAGCGACGCATAGAGCGATTGTACCAAAATGCGAGGATACACAGACAAAGATAGGGCTCTTTGAGCCGGCTTACGCCCAAACCTGCTCTACGAAGCGCACCAGTTGCCGCATCCCGTTCGCCATGGGCATCGTCTCGATGAATTCATGCACGGTGTGGGCCGCGCCGCCGCGCGTGACTCCCAGCACCAGGGCCGGATAGCCGCGACTAAGCGGGACGTTGGCATCCGTCGAGCCGATGATCAGACTGGCTTCGAGGCCCTGCTCGCGCAGACAGCTTTGCGCCAGACGAATCAGGGGATGCCCGGCAGGCAGTTCCCCGCCCGGACGGTTGCCGATCGTCTCGACCTCGAACCAAAGCCCCTCCTGTTGCGCCGCTTCGACGAGTTCATCCACCTGACGAACCAGGTTTGCCAAAGCATCCGACTCCTCGGAGCGCATGTCGAGTTCGATCCAGGCCTCAGCAGCGATGGTGTTGATCGAAGTGCCCCCGCCGATGCGTCCCACATTCAGGGTCGTGCGTGGGGAGCGCGGAAGTTTCAAGGCCGCAATTTTGGCGACCAGTCGAGAAAGTTCGTGCACAGCGGAGGCTTTTCCATAATCGTTCCAGGAGTGTCCACCGCGCGTATGCGCGTTGATCTTGTAGCGGCACACGCGGATGCCCTTGTGGTAAATATGCCCGTAGGCCATGCCTTCCAGCACAAGGTACGCCTTGGGATGGCCCTGAAAACGGTCGACGACGGCGCGCATACCACGCAGATCGCCAAGCCCTTCCTCGCCGGTGTTCGCCACCAGCCACAAGTCGCCGGGCAGGGTGCTGCCGCGCTCGCGCAACAACCAGAGCAGACCGAACAGCGCCGTCACGCCCATGGAATTGTCGCCGATGCCGGGGCCATAGATGCGCGTGCCTTCACGGCGGGAGGCAAGTTCGGTATCGGCGGGAAAAACCGTGTCGAGATGGGCGGAGACGACCAACGGGGCGTCCGACCCGCTTCCTGGCAGGCGAGCAAAGACGTTCCCAACGGAGTCCGTCTGAACATCAGACAAACCCTCGTCGACAAACATTTTCCGCACGAACGCCCCGCGCGCGGTTTCGTCGAAGGTGGGCGCGGGAATCTGCTGGATGCGGACAGCCAGGTCGAGAATACGCTGGAGGGTTTCTGTCATACCTGCCTCACAATGTCGGCCAGGGATTGCAGGCGGGCCTGCGCCAGGCCGGGCATAGCGTCGAATGTGTAGAACACGCCGCTGCCTTCGATGGTCAGGGAAGACGAAACGTTGCCATACAGGGCCGCTTGTAATGGATCGAAGCTGGCGGCGTAGCCGGCCAGGAAACCGCCGCAGAAGGCGTCGCCGGCGCCGGTCGGATCAACCAGGCGGCCCGGATAGGCCGGTAGCTCCCATTTTTTGTGCCCGCCGTGATCATAGACATATTGTCCCTGCCCTGCGCGTTTGATGACAACGAGCTCGACCCCATAACTACCCAGTGTTTCGGCCATTTCCCACAAGTCGTTGGTGCGTCCCCAGAAAAGCGCGCGAATCTCCTCTTCAGAGGGCAGGAAAGCCGTCAGGCCTTGCAACAGGCTGCGCAGGTCGTTGAGGAAATTGCCGTTCATGTACGTCGAACCGGGATCAATCATCACAGACGGCGTGCCGCTTTGACGGAAGGCCGCCGAGATTTGGAGGTGGGCGAGAAAATCCAGCGGGCACAGGTGCAGCGCTTTGGCAGGCACGTAGCGCGGCGGAATGTCAATAATCTTGGGCGAATCGGGATTACTGCGAATGCGGCTGTCGTTCCGGTCTTCGGGTGGCTGGTAGCCCAATAAACCTTTTGGGAAAGCCAGTCCCAGGCGTGCGAAATGTGAGACGGGATTGGTGCGCGAGAAATGTTCCTCGTCTGTGTAAACCTGAAACGAGCGCAAATCCAATGGGCCGGGGATAATCTTGACGCCTTGCGGATCGATGCCCTTGCGCTGAAACTGGCGCAACCATTCCTGGGGGTAGTCTTCACCAACACGCGCGAACAGGCTGACATCGTCGGTCCAAAGGCGCGCACCGGCGGCAGCATATAAAGCATTCCCGCCCGGCACATCCAGCAGCGGACGGTTTGCAGACGGCAACAAATATTGCCGGCGCAATTGTCCGGCGATGACCAGGGGCATTTTGTCAGCCATATCAATCGATAAAGACGTTGCTCGAGGCCTCGGCGCGCGTCGAGTCGAGCGGCAGGACCATCGTAAAAATGCTGCCACGGCCTTCGGCGCTTTCCACCCAAATGCGTCCGCCGTGCATTTCGATCATCGTCTTGGTAACCGCCAGCCCCAGCCCCATACCGCCGTGCTTGCGCGTGAGGTGCGACTCCACCTGGAAGAAACGCTCGAAAATATGCGGCAGGTCTTCGGCAGGGATTCCGATCCCGTCGTCGACGACGCTCAACCTGACGTAGCCGGGGATTTCCTCTGCAAGGACGAAGATATGCCCACCATCATCAGTAAAAGTCACGGCGTTTTTGATCAGGTTGGCAATGGCAATCTCGATCTTCTCGCCATCTCCTTCAATCATCAAGTCAGACGCTGACATATCTGTGGCAAGCGTCAGGTTTTTCTGTTCGACCTCGGGGGTAAGCCCACGAACCACTTTCTCCACCAGCGTACGGACCGAGACCGTGCGGCGATGCAAGATGGAGGTGCCGGCATCGACATTGTCGACGCTGTTCATGTTCTCGATGATGTCCTTGAGCCGCATGGCATTCTTAACAATGATATCGAGTTGAGGGCGATGCTCCACGTCGATCACTTCGTGCAGAAACGTCGCGTGACCGAGGATCAAGCCCAGGGGAGTGCGCAGCTCGTGGGAGGTAATGGCAATGAAATCGTTCTTCATCTTTTCCAGGCGAGTAGCCTCTTCTTTGGTCTTATCCAGCAAGCGTTGCAGGCGAGCATTCTGGATCGCCACGGCGGCCTGCCCGGCCAGAGTCTCTAGAATTGTTACATCATCCTCGGTATAATCAGGCGCGGGCGATTTGTTAAGCACCTCAATCACCCCCAAGGGCTCCCCACGAAACAGGACCGGTGTGGCAAGCAAAGAGTGGGTGTGAAACCCACTGAGTTGGTCGGCAACTTTGAAAAAGTCGGGGGCGTTGGGGGCGTTGTTCTCGGCCACTGTTTTCTTCTCACGCAGGGCTCGCCCGGCAATACTCTTATCGACAGGCACGAGAATCGAGGTAAGCGACTTGCGGCGAGAACGGGGCAAAGCGAGAAAACGCAGGTTCTTGTTTTCCTCGTCGAATTCCAAAATCGAAGCCGTCTCACTGTCCGTCAAATCCACCGCAGTGAGCAGGATGGCTTCAAGCATCCGTTCCAAATCGGCCACAGCGCTTAGTTGACGGCCGATCTGTATCAAGCGTTCCATCCGGCTGTTTCGTGAGTCCATATTCGTTGTTCAAGCTCTCCACAGGGATCACTATGACAAAAGGCACCCGCAGGGTACCGCTAAAAGTCCTCCCATCTCCTTCCCAGCCCGACAATTCCCAAAGAAGCGTCGTTCAATCGTTGGAGATAGTGAGATAATAAGATTATACTGCATGCGCCGGATTTGAAAAACGCGGCTCTTCAGAAATTGTTGTAGAGAGAGGCATCCGGTCTTTGACTACAACAACTCCTGAAAACCAGCCAGTTCCCGGCCCGTCTTTCAGGGAACTCTGGGACTTGATGTGGTGGAACAGATTCGTGGCGTCATCGCAAGAAATCCCAAGGAACCCTTTGAGAGCATTGAATTCAAATCACAGTAAGGAGACCGCAAAACATGAGCAACAAAAAAGTTCGCGTGGCGATTATCGGTGCAGGGAACTGTGCCTCATCGCTGGTACAGGGTGTCGAATTCTATAAGGATACGCCCGACGACGCGACCGTTCCCGGTCTGATGCACGTTAACCTGGGCGGCTACCGCGTGAGCGATATTGAGTTCAGCCTGGGTATCGACATCAACGCAACGAAAGTTGGCAAGGACCTTTCCGAGGCCATTTTCGCCGAACCGAACAATACCTATAAGTTTACCGATGTTCCCAAACTGGATGTGCCGGTTGTACGCGGTATGACTCACGACGGCCTGGGCAAATACCTGTCCGGCGTTATCCAAAAAGCGCCCGGCCCCACCGCCGACATCGTCAAACTGCTCAAAGACACCGGTACCGATGTTGTCGTTTCGTACTTACCCGTCGGCTCTGAGATGGCGACCAAATGGTACGTCGAACAAATCCTCGAAGCAGGCGTAGGATTCGTCAACTGCATCCCGGTCTTCATCGCCTCGCAGGATTACTGGGGCCAGCGCTTCAAAGACGCCGGCCTGCCCGTGCTCGGGGACGACATCAAATCGCAGGTTGGCGCCACCATCCTGCACCGCGTGCTGACCAGCCTGTTCGTCGACCGCGGCGTGCGCATCGACCGCACCTACCAGCTCAACTTCGGCGGTAATACCGACTTCTTGAACATGCTCGAACGCGAGCGACTCGAATCCAAGAAAATCTCCAAGACCGGCGCCGTGACCAGCATGATCCCCTACCCCATCGACGCGAACAACGTCCACGTGGGCCCCTCGGACTACGTGCCGTGGCTCAGCGACCGTAAGTGGTGCTACATCCGCATGGAAGGCACCACCTTCGGCGAGGTGCCGCTCAACCTGGAGACCAAGCTCGAAGTCTGGGACAGCCCCAACTCGGCGGGCGTCGTCATCGACGCGGTGCGCTGCGCCAAGATCGCGCTCGACCGCAAACTGTCCGGCCCGATCATCGGCCCCTCGTCCTACTTCTTCAAGACCCCGCCCAAACAATTCCGCGACAACGTCTGCCGCGATATGGTGGAGGCCTTCATCAAAGGCGAGAGCAACGACTAACACTCGAAAAGGGATACCGTTGGACTTTCGGGGACGCTCGCGATGGCGGGCGTCCTCTCTTTTTGGGGTAGAATCGGCCCCATGAATCTGCATCTCTACCGCACCTTCCGCATTCTTTCCACCCTGGTGCTGGTCGCCGTTTTGGGAGCAGCCTGCGCCCCGGCAGCCACGCCAACGCCCACGATCGACGTGCAAGCCGCCGTAACCCAGGCAATGGCTACCGCCCTGGCGCAAGCCACCCAAGCTGCGCAATCCGTTCCGACGGCCACGAATCCACCCGACCCCACGGCAACCGTCGTCCGCACGCCGCCGGCGCTACCCACCTCCTTCACCACCGATTTGCTCAACCCGCGCGATACGCCGCACACCTACATCCAGGACGCCTGCCAGTATCTCAAAGCCAAATGGGATCCCAACAATGCTGCGCCTGGCACCGTTGTGTTGGTCATCATGTTCCACGGCATCGCCAAAGGCGTCGCCACCGACAACAAATCCATCAGTATGCAGGATTTTCACAAACTGATGAACGACCTGCACGATATGGGCTTTGAGGCCATCGACACGCAGCAATTGGCCGATTTTCTGTACAACAACGCCAAAATCCCACCGCGCTCTGTGCTGCTCACCGTCGACGACCGCCACCAGGCGCAGAGCTTTACCGACACCTTCCTGCCCTTCTACAATCAGTGGGGCTGGAAAGTGGTCAACGGCTGGATCAGCGCCTTCGGCGGCAACGATCCCTATCTGCAAGAGAACGTGGACCTTTCGAAGGCCGGCTGGGTCGATTACCAGGCGCACGGCGTCGTCCACAACATCCCCATCAGTTCGGGCTCCAGCGACGATTTCATCCACAACGAGTTGTACGGCTCTATTCAGAACATCAAGCAGTATTTCGGCAAGACGCCCATCGCCTACATCTGGCCCGGCGGCGGATTCACGCCCAAAGCCGCGCAGGTGGCCCGTCAGGCCGGCTACAAACTCGGATTCACCATCAACCCGCGCGGGCCGGTCATGTACAACTGGGTGCCACTCGACGACGCAAGTGACCCGCAGCGTCCCAGCTACCTGGCCGACGGGCCGGTGGATGACCCGCTCATGGTGCTGCCGCGTTATTGGGACACCGACGCCCGCGACCACCTGGACGATGTGCGCAACATCGGCAAAGCCGCTGCCGCCTACGCCCAGCAAAACAAAGCCACCGAACTGGATTACTACAACATCGTCTGCGCGCCCACCGACGGGCCCATCCCCGGCCAATAGCGGTGGCGTGAGGCATGTTCAAAGCTTTTACCATCCATCTGTACTCCCGACTTTCTGCGATTGCCTATCGAATGAATTCCTCCTGCATCTTTTGTAAAATCGTCGCCGGTGAGGCCAACGCCACCATTCTATACCAGGACGAACAGGTCACGGCTTTCCGCGACATCCATCCGCTTGCGCCGGTGCACGTGCTGGTGATTCCCAACCAGCATCTCACCTCGGTCAACGATATCACGCCCGAACACGAAGCGCTGCTTGGGCACCTGCTGGTCGTCGCGCGCCAGCTCGCCGAAACGGAACATATTGCCGAGGCTGGCTATCGCCTGATCATCAACACCGGCGCCCACGGCGGGCAGACCATCTTCCACTTGCACGCCCATCTATTGGGCGGAGGGCGCATGAAATACCCAATGGGGTAGAATAAGCCTATGGCTCTTACAGACCGGCAGAAATCCTGGCAGCAGTCCAAGGCGCTCACACCCGAGCGTCTGGCCCTGGCGCGCCAGGTATTGGACGAGATCATCGCCGGGCGCAAGGCGGTGGACGCCTTGCGCGCGCACCCGCTCTCGCAGGGGGGCTACCTGAACAAGTCGGCGGTGGTGGCGGCCTACCAGGCGATGGTCGCTGACGGGGCGTTAGAACCGGACGACGGCCTGCTCGAGCGCATCCGCATGAAACCGGTGCGGACTCTCTCCGGCGTGACGACCGTCACTGTCCTGACCAAGCCCTACCCCTGCCCCGGCAAGTGCATCTTCTGCCCCACCGACGTGCGCATGCCCAAATCCTACCTGCCGGACGAACCCGGCGCGATGCGCGCCCTCGAAAACGACTTCGACCCCTACCGGCAGGTGCACTCGCGCATCGAGGCCCTGGCCGCCGTCGGCCACCCGACCGACAAGATCGAGCTGCTCATCCTGGGCGGGACGTGGAGTTCCTACCGCCGCGATTACCAGGAGTGGTTCATCAAACGCTGCTTCGACGCCATGAACGAAGCCGAACTGGAAACCTTGCCCCAGGCGCAGGTTTCCAACGAAACCGCCGCCCATCGCAACGTGGGACTCGTGATCGAAACCCGCCCCGACGAAATCACCCCCCAGGAGATCGCCTGGTTGCGCCACCTGGGCGTGACCAAAGTCCAGATGGGAGCCCAAAGCCTGGACGACCGCATCCTCGAGATGAACCAGCGCGGTCACGACGTGGCAACCACGCGCAAGGCCACGGCCTTGTTGCGCGCCGCCGGTTTCAAGATCGTGCTGCACTGGATGCCCAATCTGCACGGCGCGACGCCCGACTCGGACCGCGTCGATTTCGTGCGCCTGTGGACGGATTTCTGCCCCGATGAGATCAAAATCTACCCGAATCAGTTGCTCGCCAATGCTGAGTTGTACGAAGTCTGGCAGCGCGGCGAATACCGCCCGTATACGACCCAGGAACTGATCGACCTGATCGCCGATGTGAAACCGACGGTGCCGCGCTACTGCCGCATCAACCGCATCATCCGCGACATCCCTTCGACCAACGTGGTGGAAGGCAACAAACGCACCTCGCTGCGGCAGGATGTGCATGCGGAAATGAAACGACGCAGCACCCACTGCAACTGCATCCGCTGCCGCGAAGTGCGCGGAAAGCCGATCTCGCCCGAAACTTTACGTCTTGACGACCTGGCGTATCCTGCCGCCTACGCGCAGGAGCATTTCATCTCTTTCGTGACGCCCGACGACCGTCTGGCCGGATTTATCCGCCTGTCGTTACCTGGCAGAGATACGCCGCCAACGGGTCTGGATGACCTCGAGGGCGCGGCGCTCATCCGCGAGGTGCACGTCTACGGGCCATCGTTACCCGTGGGCGCTGAGCACAACGGCGCAGCGCAACATATCGGTTTGGGGACAACGCTGCTGGAGAAAGCCGAGCAGATCGCGCGCCAGCATGGATTCCGGCGTTTGGCCGTCATCGCTGCCGTTGGCACGCGCCAGTACTACCTCGACCGCGGCTTCGAACGCGGAAACCTGTACCTGATCAAACCAATCTGACGTTTCACCGGGGTGTTTCTTCGCTTGAAAAACATCCTTATAGACACACCCTGCTACGACGCTGATGGATAAACTCCTCCTGCTTTTCTGGACATTTCTTAAGGTCAACCTGCTCACCACGTCCGGACCGGCGTCGGTTGGGTTGTTGTACAAAGAAGCCGTTGGTCATTTTCTAACCGAGCAACAATACGTTCAGGCGGTAGGTCTTTCTATCCTGTTACCCGGCTCAGACGCGCTACAACTGGCAATGTTCATTGGGTACAGCGTCGCCGGCGTTCCCGGCGGGACCGTTGCCCTGCTGGCTACAGTACTGCCGCCCACCGTTTTGATGCTGGGCGTGGTGACCATGCTCCAGCGCTTGCGGCACGAAGCCTGGGTCAGCAAGTTCGTCGCCGGCCTGACGCCCGCCGTCGCTGTGTTAATGCTCTTCGTCGCCTGGAGCCTGTTCAACAGCGGCAGCAGTTCCCTGGGCTGGCCGGCGCTGGCCATCGGCGCAGCCAGCCTGATTGCCCTGCTGCTGGATGCGCCCGCGCCGCTGGTGCTGATCATCGCCGGGTTGGTAGGAGTATTCCTGTTCAAATGAATCTGCCGCCCAAACTGGTTACCTGGCTGAAATTGTTCTGGATGTTCCTCAAGGTCAATCTGCTGACGACCTCCGGGCCCACTTCCATCGGGCTGCTCTATAAAGAGACGGTTGGCAGCTTGATGAGCGAGTCGCAGTTCATCGAAGCGGTGGGCTTCTCGAACGTCCTGCCGGGCAGCGAAGCGCTCAAGCTGGCAATGTTTATCGGCTACGCTGCCGCCGGGCTGATGGGAACCGTCGCCGCACTGGTGGGCGCCATCCTGCCGCCGACCCTCATCATGCTGACGGTTGCCTCCCTGTTGAGTCGCTTCCAGGGACAATCCTGGATGCAAAGCTTCGTCAGAGGCATGGCGCCGGCCATTGGCGTGTTGGTTGCAATCGTCGCCTGGCAGATCTTCCGCTCTGATACGACCAAGCCCATCTCTCGCCGTTCCGTGCTGATTGCCGTATTGGCTTTTATTGCACTGGCGCTCAATTTGCCCGCGCCACTCGTCCTGCTTGGCGGCGGGATATTAGGAGTCTTCCTGTTCTCATGAAACCCAAAATTTTCGTTTTTACCAATGGGTACAAGGGCACCTGGCCGTCCATTCAATATGGAGCCTGGCTGGCAAAAAACATGCAGACCTCCCTTGTGTTGACGGGTATCATCGAGCACATGGACCGGGAGTCTTTCGTCGAAGAAATCTTCAGCCGGTCTGTCTCCCATTTTCAGGAACAAGGCATCGAGTACGACTTGCTATTGGAGGAGCAGAACGCTGAGGATGCGGTCGTCCAGGCAGCGGCGAACGACTCGCCGGAGCGCCTGATCGTCTTCGGCCCTTTCGGAAGGCCACACATCCGGCGCCTCGTGGTTGGACGCTCCTTCCGTCATATTATGGCTGAGTCGCGTTCTCCCATCCTGTATGTGCCGGCACTGCGTCTGCCGCTGAAACACGTCCTGGTCTGCATGGGAGGGCTGGGATATGCCGTCACGGTGGAGAACCTGGCCATCAGCATGGCGCAGGTGAGCGGCGCCAATGTCACTTTGCTGACGGTTGTTCCGCCCGTCGAGCTGGATTACCCGGAGGCGCGTTTCATCCAAAAGAACTGGCGCACGCTCTCCCAAACGGACACTCTCCCCGGACGCGTGTTGCGCACAGCATTACGCAACGCGCGTGCGGCTGGCGTGCGAGCTGTGTCGAAAACCCGACATGGCAACGTGATCGAGGAGATTATGCGCGAGATCAAAGAGGGCGATTACGACCTGGTGTGCATGGGCTCGCCGTACAGCACCCAAAGTTTGCGGCACCTGTACACGCCCAACGCCACCGCCGATGTGGCCGAGTCTGCGCAATGCCCAATCCTGACGGCGCGTTACATGGAAGATGAAGTCCCTGCCGTGGAAGCATACCGAAAAGTGAAAGAAAATGCGCCGCCCCGGCAGCAAAAACTGTTAAAATAACGGCTGTCTGAAAGGCCCAACCCTAATTATGCTCTCCCCCACTTCACTCGTCCTCGTGTGCGTACTGCCTGCACCGCGCGACCTGGAAATTGCACGTCTGCTAGGCTGGTACCGGATTCCCCTCCGAGCCGCACCCAAAGTGATCGCTGTGGACTACCTGGCTTTTTACCAGCCGGGAAGTTTTGGCGCGCAAGCAGGGCATGTCCAGTTTATCGCCGAGGTGCGCGGGCACGAACTGACCACCCGCGGCGAACTCCTGCGCGACGAGCCGGATCATCCCCGTGCACACGAAGAGTATTTTAAAATCCAAATTGGGGCGTTGGAAAAACTCGAAAGACCGGTCAAAGCGGACAAATGGAAACGCCTGACCTTTCTATACACGACGGGTGAATACTTGCTCAAAGCCCAGACGCTGCACGACCTGGTCGTAAACGCCGACGAACGGCAACTGCTCTGGAAGTCACTGCGCGAACGGGCGCAAGAGGCGCAACAATATAAGGCCGACCTGCCGCAGGTGGAGGTCGACCCGGCCTTGCTGGCAGCCTTGTTGGGTATCAAGGAAGATACAGCGCCCTACGACCCATCCCGACTCGATTAGCCCATGAATCTTCCTTTTTTTCTAACGGCTGCGATCACGCTGGCTTCCACCGTCGCCCTGGTCGCAGATGTCTTACGCCCCGATGTGATCGCCTTGCTGGTAATGGTCTTGCTGGGCGTCGCCAACCTGACGACACCCACCGAAACGGTAGCAGGCTTCGGGTCGTCGGCCACCATCACCATCCTGGCAATCTCCATCATCGCCGAGGGCTTGACTCAATCGGGCGTGACGCATCTGCTGAGTCAATCCATCAAGCGCCTGGCCGGCCAGGATGAGGGCCGTTTACTGGTAGTTACCATGTTGGCCGGCGCGGTTATGTCATTTTTTATGAACAACGTGGCCGCCTTGGGTGTGTTGATGCCCGCCACCATCAGTCTGGCGCGCCAGACCAAATCGCCGCCATCCCGACTGCTCATGCCGTTGGCTTTTGGTGTAGTGTCGGGTGGCATGACAACCCTGTTCACTACCTCGAACATCATTGCCAGCACTACGTTGCACGAGGCAGGTTTCCGCCCTTTTGGCGTCCTGGATTTCCTGTCGGTGGGCGTGCCGGTGGTGCTGGTGACAGCCCTCTACATGTATTTCATCGGGCGGCGCATGCTGCCGGCGCGTTTTCCGGCTGGCATGGCGCGCCAGTTGCAACAGGTGCGTAACCAGCTTGTGCAAATGTACGGTATCGACCGTTCGCTGCTCGACGTGGAAGTGCTGCCCAAATCGCCCCTGGGAAACAAGAGCATCCGCGATGGGGAGTGGACGGCACAGGCCGGATTGAACATCGTTGCCCTGGAACGCAACGGACAAATGACCGTGGCGCCGGACCCCCAGGAAGTGGTGCGCGTGGGAGATGTGGTGATCGGTTTCGGACGGGTCATGAGCGAAGGCTGGAAGCAGTTGGGCCTAAAAAAGCTGGAGGCCCCTACGCTGCCGCAGCGTATCCTCGACCACCACACGACTCTGGCCGAAATCGTCATTCCGCCACATTCCAATATGGCGGGCAAATCACTGAACCAAATTCACTTCCGGGAACGGTACAATCTAAACGTTCTGGCCATCTGGCGCGGCGGGCGGCCCATTCATCACTACCTGGCCGATTTCATTCTGCAGGTTGGCGATGGGCTGCTGGTACAAACAACGCTGGAAAACCTGCGCCTGCTGCGCGAGGAGCGCAACCTGGTGGTACTCGAAGAAGACCCCGATGCGGTACTGCGTCCCACCAAATTACGTCTTGCCGCGCTGATCGGCATTGCCGTGCTGCTCGTGGCAATCTTCGACCTGTTGCCAATCTCCGTCGCCAGCCTGGCCGGCGCTGGAGCGATGGTGCTGACCGGTTGCCTGACGATGGACGAAGCCTACCAGTCCATCGACTGGAAAGCCATCTTCCTGATAGCCGGATTATGGCCGTTGAGCACCGCTATCCAAAATAACGGTGTGGCGAAATGGATCGTGGACATGTTCCTCCACGCCACGGCAGGCGCCGGGCCGGCCGTCATTGTGGGCCTGCTGCTGATCGTGACCGCCCTGCTGACCAACATCATGGCCGGCCAATCTGCTGCGCCGATCATCCTGGCGCCCATTGGCCTGACCATCGCCCAGGCCACCCACCTCGACCCACGCGCCTTGTTGATGGCAATTGCGCTGGGTTGCTCACTGGCCTTTCCAACGCCTGTCGGTCATCCGGTCAACATCATGGTCATGGGGGCAGGCGGCTACACCTTCCGCGATTACGTCAAAGTGGGCGGGCCGCTGACAATCCTGCTGTTCTTCGTCATCCTGGCCGGGCTGCACATTTTCTGGCACGTGTAGTGCAGGAAGGAATCTGCTATGGCGACACTGCTCAAGAACGGGACTCTCATCACCGCTTCGGAAACTTTCCAGGCGGACATCCTGATCGAGGGCGAAGCGATCGCCCAAGTCGGATGCGATCTGACCCACCCGTCGGCGGATGTGCTCGATGCGACGGGCAAACTCATCACCCCCGGCGGAGTCGATCCCCACACCCACTTCGACCTGCCCATGTTCGACACGGTCTCGTCCGACGACCATTACAGCGGTCATAAAGCGGCTGCTTTCGGCGGCACCACCACCGTAATCGATTTCGTCTCCTTCGATTTCCCCGGCTTTCACGAATCAGTGGCGGCCTGGCGCGCAAAAGCCGCCAAAGCCGCCATCGACTATTCTTTTCACATGAACCTGACCCGTTTCGACGCAGCCATCGCCGCCGAAATCCCATCGCTGCGCGAGATGGGCATCACCACACTGAAAGTCTTTACGGCGTACAACGGTCGCCTGCGTCTCGACGACGGCTCCATCTTGCGCGCCATGCAAATCGCACGCGACAATGACATGCTGGTCATGGTGCATGCCGAAAACGGCGACGCCATCGAAGTACTGACGGCCCAGGCGCTGGCCACCGGTCACACCACGCCCGAATGGCACGCATTGACACGCCCGGCCTGGGGCGCAGTGGAAGCCAACCTGCGCGTTGCGGCGCTGGCCGCCCAGGCCGAGGCCCCGGTTTACATCGTCCACATGAACGCAGGCGGCGAGGTCGATCAGTTACGATACGCACGCGAGCACGGCGTCCGGGTGATGGGCGAAACCTGTCCGCAATACCTGTTTTTTACCCTCGAACACCTGCGCCGCCCCGACGGGGCCAAATGGGTCTGCTCGCCGCCGATGCGCAGCGAAGCGGATAACGCGCGCCTGTGGGAAGGCCTGCACGAGGGCATCCTGCAAACCATCGGCACCGATCACTGCGCGTTCTTCTTCGATGGAACCCAATCCATCCTCTACGAAGGGCAGCCGGTTGCTATCCCCGGCAAGGAACTGGGCCGGGACGACTTCACCAAAATCCCGAACGGGCTGCCCGGCGTCGGCGACCGCCTGCCCATTTTGTGGACGTATGGTGTGCGCGCCGGGAAGCTCACGGCCAACCAATTCGTGGCGTATACATCCACCAACCCGGCCAAGATCTTCGGGCTGTACCCGCGCAAAGGGGCATTGCTCCCCGGCGCAGATGCAGATGTCGTCGTATGGGACCCGGAGAAAAAGGTAAAATACGGCGTTGCGGTGGCCCGTCATCGGACGGATTACAACCTGTTCGAAGGCTGGGAACTCACCGGGTTCCCGGAAAAAGTCTTCCTGCGCGGCAAACTGATCGTCGACGGGAACGAGTGGCGTGGCGCGCGCGGCGGCGGTCAATTCCTGAAGCGATCCGCAGGCCAAATTTTATAAACTATATCGACTTGATCAAAGGAGAAGAACATGGCAGAGCACACTTGTGAAGCACTCGTTGTCCATTGCATGGATTTTCGCTTGCAGAAATATCTCAACGATTGGATGGAAAAGAACTACGGCAGCAGCAAATATGACCGGGTCGGCATCGCCGGTGGCGTCAGCGACGTGTACGCCGTTTTGAAGCACGTAGACCTGTCGAACCGGTTGCATAAAATCCGAAAGGTGCTCCTGGTCAATCACGAAGATTGCGGGGCTTACGGCGCAGCCGGCACCTACGAGCGTCATAAGGCAGACCTGGCGGAGGCCGAGCACAAGATCGCAGCTCTTTATATGAATCTCATTGTGGAGAAATATTACCTGCACCTGGATGGCACTTTCGAGCGTATTTACTGACGATTTTGGCGCTCCCAAAAGCACCAAGCTGAAACGGATTTGTGTGGGTGGAGCTTTGCTCCACCCACACAAATCTACACCCCAGGGCGGGAAATCCAAACTAATTTTGCGTATTTTCTATCGAAAAGGGGGCAAATAGGAATTTTGGGTGGGTCTTTTTGCAGGCCTGCTAGGAAAAATGTCCTAACCTTCCCGGAGAATAGGGGTGGTAATTGGGGGTATTATTTTTGTCGGAGCTTTTTAGCGGACGAGGCAGACAAACTCCCGTTCATAAATAACCAACCAGGGGGAAAGATGGTCATATGGGTGCATCTCTGAAAATTAGGAAAGGTGCTTGACAAAAAGGCAGCCTCGCGTAAAAGTAGATGGTCTATAAACCCTACTCAAAACGGAGGCTACCGATGGAATTTTGCCACACTGACAGCTT
>JBJKRF010000092.1:0-47233 GCA_046704785.1 Anaerolineales bacterium
TAAACTGTCATGGCAGGTAGCCTCTGTTCGAATAGATTTTGTTAGCAACACTCTATCTTATCCGTTCAGTGGCTGCCTGTCTCTCAGTAATTTGTAAAGGTGCTATTCTTTAGTTTTGAACCGTGCCGTCGCCTTTAGTTGATTTTGTAGGATTTGCGATGAAGGGGAGAGAGGCCAAATGCCCGGATGGCCTGACGGTGAAAGGCCGTGCCGTAGCCTTTGTGGCGCGCAAAGCCGTATTTCCTATCGTCTGCATCCAACGCGCACAGGAGCGCATCACGGGTTGTTTTTGCCAGCACCGAGGCGGCGGCGATGCTCAACGAGCGGCTTTCGCCTTTGACTAGCCTTTGGCCCGGATAGGGACAGTCTGGCCAGGGAATGAAGTCGAACAGGAAATAGCCGGGGGTCAGGGCCAGCCCCTGAATGGCGCGTCGCATGGCGACACGCGTGGCCGTCAGGATGCCCAGGGCGTCGATCTCGGCGGCAGAGGCCATCCCCACGCACCAGGCCAGGGCAACGACCTTGATTTCGTCGGCCCAGCGCGAGCGCTGTCGGGGCGTCATCTGTTTGGAATCGCGCACACCGCATAAGGTGAGTCCGAGGCGGGGATCATCAGGGAGCACAACCGCTGCGGCCGCAACAGGCCCGGCCCAGGCGCCGCGCCCGGCTTCGTCCAGTCCGGCAACGTACGGAATGCCTTGCCCCCACCAGGCCTGCTCGATTTTCAGTGGGGGAGTTTGATGTTGGTGAAGGACGGGCGCTTCGACATTAGTCATACTTTCCCTGCCGCCCGTTGCGACGGATGGCGAGCAGGTCGAAGAACATGCGCCACGAGTCGCGCAAGACGTTGACCTTGCTCTCCGGGTTGAAATACCAGGGCACGCCCATCTCGAGGATAGTGTAGCCACGCTGACGGGCAATGTAGAGCAATTCCACGTCGAAGGACCAGCCCATCAGCGTCTGGCGTCGGAAGAGTTCTTCCACCACGTCGGCGCGGAACATCTTGAAGCCACACTGGGTATCGTCCAGTCCTGGCAGCACCAACGCCCGGATCAATGTGTTGAAAACGCGTCCGGTGAAGTGACGATAAGAGGGCTCGTCATAGCGCACGGCGCCGTGCGCTTCACGCGAAGCAATGGCAATGGGCACATCGTGGGCCGGTGGGATAAAACGACTGATTTCATCTACCGGCATGGAAAAATCGGCATCGGCGAAGAAACGGTAACGGCCTTGTGCATTCAACATGCCTTTCTGCACCGCGCGGCCCTTGCCGGGCCGCTCGTCATGAAGAATGTGCAGGAAATCGTATTGCGCGGCAGCTTCCCGCGCAATCCCCAGCGTATGGTCGCTACTGGCATTCTCGACCACCAGCACTTCCGTCTGAAAAGACTGGCCGTTAACAAAGCGCGCCACCTGCTCCAACGTTTGTGGCAGGCGGCGTTCTTCGTTATGCGCGGGGATGATGATGCTCAAGAAAGGATCGGTCATTTAAGGTTTGCGATGATGTAGACGATGAAAGCGACCATGATACAGACCCAACACAGCAAAATGCTGCCAAGGATGGCAAACTGTCGGGTCGTGAAGGGCAATTTTGCCGGCGGCTTGGAAGGGGCGGGTGTCTCCAGTGGCGGCGTTCCCGCCGGGGCGGGCTCCACACTTCCCGACGGCGCGACTGCCGTCGGTGGGGTGTCCGAATCCTGAAGTTGGGAGGCGCCTGTTGAGCCATCCGGCTGCGCCGGCGTGGCCGCCGGCGACGACTGGGGGACCGCCTGTGGCGTTGGATGCGGCACCCCCTCGGAAATCACACGAACCAGTTTGGCGACCATGTCGCCGGGCAAACCGGCCTGATTTTTAAGCAGGGAGGCCGCAAAACGGTCGAGCGCATCGCTCATCACGATACGCACATCAGGGCGCACCGAATCGATATTCAACGAGGGGTCGGGCGCCATCAAAATCGGTTCGACCGTCACCTGGCCGCTAAAGCCTTCCCGGTCGAGGTAACGCTGCAAAACACGCGCCATCTGGATGGTCAGCGTGACCCGATTGACGCGCGCCGGGACGAAACGGTCGCCCGAAATGGTACCCCAATCGCTGCCTTTGGCGCGGTAGATGCCACGCTCCGTAACGGTATTGATCAGGAAGACCCCCGCCGGCCCGATCAGGATCAACGGAAGGGTAATATCGGTACCAGGCAGCGTGTTGCTGCACAATGCCGTATAGCTGTTATTCAGCAATTTCCCCAGCGCCGCAATCGCCTTTTCCTGCACGAGCACCCGCCCATACCAGGACAGGCCAAATTTCAAGGAAGCCTGGATACGGTCGCTTAGCGTAATTTCGCCGTCTTCAGAACGGTAGGGAGTTTTATCGATAACCTTCACAGCCTGCCTCCACCAGGTGCGCCCCCGCTGGATTCAGCGGGCTAAAAAACAGGCACTTCTTCCAATAAGTCGCGGTTCGTCTGGGTATCATCCGTGGTCACGAATTCCTGATCCTTGTTGCCAACCAGCCGCACCGATTTGCCAACTTCGAAAGTGCTGGCCCAGAATTCTTTGCGCTGGCCGGTAAAGAATTTCTGGCCCTTCTTCAGGCGTTCGACCAACATCTCACGCTGAATCAGCACCCGGTCAGAAAACGTTGACCCCCGCCGTTCATAGGCTCGCACCACACCGATCTTCCCATCAGGGGTGTAACGGACGGCTTCGATTACACCGTCGAACTTTAATTTTGCCATGTTTTTCTCTCCGAACAAAATCGGGCCCTTGGAAACCAGCGCGGCGATCTCTGATCGCAACAGGAAACTCCAAAGAACCACAAAATCTCGGCCTCTGCAGGGAGCGTGTTAAAACGGACACACCTGGTTTCAGTACCAGGAACCCGGCCAGCCAAATCTAATCAATTTTACTGCGGTTTGAAAGTAAAGTAAAACCGTCGTGCACTTACATTCGTACTATGACCCAACATCCCCCTGCTGAAACAAAAGTGGCAACAAAAAACCGCCGGATTTTCCAGCGGAATCAAGTATGGCACGAGTTCCCACACAATCTAATAATGGTCGGGGTGGTCGGATTTGAACCGACGACCTCTTGCTCCCAAAGCAAGCGCGCTAGCCATCTGCGCTACACCCCGAACGGGGGGAGTATAATGCGAACCGGTCTTAGTCGTCAATGTACAAAAAGAGACATTTTCCCGCGCCCCAGCCCGCATCCTGCAGCAGGGGCCTTTTCCTGCTCGTTGGCCTGATCCTGCTCGCCTCGGCCTCGCTTTTCGGCTGTACTCCCCCCAACGCAGCAGTCTCCTCCCCTCCGGCCACATCCGTTCCCCCTACATCAACGACAGCACCTTCCGCCACGCCCGTCCCCCCAACGGGCACGCCCCTGCCGCCGACTCTCGTGCCCACACCGTCCTATTGCGCCCGCACCAGTGGCACGCTCCAGCGCAGCGAACTCGATACAGCATTGCTCCCCAAACCCCTGCGCTACGTTGTCTACCTGCCGCCATGTTACGCGCAGGAAACACAAAAGCGCTATCCGGTGCTCTACATGCTACATGGTCAAGATGACGACGAGAACCAATGGCTGCGCCTGGGCATCGCCAGCACCGCAGACCGGCTGATCGCTTCGGGGACGACTCCGCCGTTCATCATCGTGTTGCCCTTCGATTATTCCTCCCTGCAGCCCAGCCAATATAAATTCGAACAGGCATTCACACAAGTCCTCATCCCACAAATCGACATCAGCTACCGCGCCCTGCCCGACCGGGCACACCGCGCCATCGGCGGGCTCTCACGCGGCGGCGGCTGGGCCATCTACCTGGGCGCACGTCACCCCGACTTGTTCGGCGCTATCGGCGCACACTCCCCCGGAATCTTCTACTCCTCCGCCGACGCGTTACCCGTCTGGTTCGAAGCCATCCCAAAAGACGAACTGCCGCGCATTTTCATCGACATTGGCGATAACGACACCTTGCTCAAATCCACCGAATCGTTCGAAGCCATGTTGACGCAACTCGACATCCCCCACGACTGGCATGTTTATAACGGCTTCCACGACGAAACCTACTGGAGCGCGCACGTCGAAGAATATCTACTCTGGTACGCTGCCGGCTGGAAATAACCCCAAAATATCCCAACCTGCCGCCATCCCGCAACGGAACTTACGTTATAATTTCAACATGCCGCTCTCAATTCAAGAAGTCGAACACATTGCCAAACTGGCACGTCTCGAACTGACCGACGACGAGAAAAACCGTTACCGCGAACAGCTCTCGGCCATCCTCGATCACGTTGCCCAACTCCAAAAACTGGATACCGCTTCCATCCCGCCCATGTCCTCCGTTTTCAGCGGTGACAGCCATCTGCGCGCTGACGAAAGCCGTCCGCCCCTGACGCCGCAGGTTCTGCTCAAGAACGCACCCAACGCAGAACAAGACCAGTTCAAAGTCCCCCCGGTCTTCGATTAACCATGGCAGAACTCACCTCTCTCTCACTCCACGAAGCCGCCGCCGGGTTACGCCAGGGAGATTTTTCCAGCCGCGAACTCGTCAAAGCCTGCCTGGAACGCATCGAAAAACTAGACGGAGCGCTGCACGTTTTCTTGCATTTATCCCCAGAAAGCGCCTTGAAACAAGCCGACGAAGCCGACCGAAAGCGCAAAGCCGGCGAGGTCTCGCCGTTACTCGGCATTCCCCTGGCCGTCAAAGACGTGCTGACCGTAGAAGGCATGCCCTGCACTTGCGGCTCAAAAATTCTGGAAGGCTACGTGCCGCCTTTCACCGCCACCACGGTGAAGAAACTCCAGGAAGCCGGAATGGTCGTCATCGGCAAGACCAACACCGACGAATTCGCGATGGGCTCCTCGACGGAAAATTCTGCCTATGGTGTGACCCACAACCCCTGGAAGCTGGAACGCGTTCCGGGCGGCTCGTCAGGCGGCAGCGCAGCCGCGGTGGCAGCCGACCTGACGCCGGTGGCGTTGGGTTCCGATACGGGCGGTTCCATCCGTCAGCCGGCCTCGTTCTGCGGCGTAACCGGCATCAAGCCAACCTACGGGCGCTCTTCGCGCTACGGATTGGTGGCCTATGGCTCGTCATTGGATTGCGTGGGCGTTTTCGCCCGCCAGGCGGCCGATATCGCCACGGTGCTGTCGGCCATGGCGGGGCGCGACCTGCTGGACGCCACCACGCAGGATGTGCCGGTGCCCGCCCTCGGCCCGGACGACCTGCAGGGAAACGGCGACAAAGCTTTGCGGGGCGTCCGCATCGGCGTGCCACAGGAATACTTCATTCGGGGCATCCAGCCTGTCGTCGAGGAAAAAGTCCGGGCGGCCATTGATATCCTGAAATCGCTCGGCGCGGAAATTAAAGAAGTCAGCCTGCCTCACACGGAATATGCCCTGCCGGTCTATTACCTGATCGCGCCTGCGGAGGCTTCGGCCAACCTGGCACGTTTCGACGGCATCCGCTATGGGCCGCGCGTGGAAGGGGCAGACATGTGGGACGTGTTCTATAAAACGCGCGGCGCAAAATTCGGCGACGAGGTGACACGGCGCATCATGCTCGGCACCTACGCGCTCTCGGCGGGTTATTACGACGCCTATTACGGACAGGCGCAAAAAGTACGCACGCTGATCAAACGCGATTTCGAGCAGGTCTTCAAAGATGTGGACGCGGTGGCCTGTCCGGTTGCGCCGACCACAGCCTTTCCCATCGGCGCGCACGGCGACGACCCGCTGGCGATGTACCTGGAAGACGTGTTCACCCTACCCGCCAATCTGGCCGGCGTGCCGGGGCTGTCGTTCCCCGTCGGTTTTGACGCCGACGGCCTGCCGGTGGGGATGCAGTTGATGGGACCCCATTTCGACGAACCGGCGCTGTTGCGTATGGCCCACGCTTACCAACAAGCCACCGACTGGCATAAGCAACGGCCCACGCTCTAAACGATAAATAGCACGGGACGCACACAGGCAAGGATAGCCTGTTCCCAATGGTTCGTCTGG
This sequence comes from Anaerolineales bacterium, assembly GCA_046704785.1. GTDB lineage: Bacteria > Chloroflexota > Anaerolineae > Anaerolineales > Villigracilaceae > JBJKRF01. The sequence goes on from JBJKRF010000092.1 coordinate 5,994, forward strand.
AGAATTTATGAATATCTTCGTCAGCGGCGGAGCAGGGTACATCGGCTCTGCCACCGCAGAAGCCCTGCTCAAGGCCGGGCACCAAGTTACCGTGTACGACTCGCTGGTCACCGGTCATCGTCAGGCCGTGCCGGAGGGTGCAGACTTCATCCAGGCGGATCTGTCTGACAGCCACGAGTTGGCGCTGGCGCTGACCCAAAAGAAATATCAGGCGGTCATGCACTTCGCGGCTTTCATCGAGGCCGGGGAAAGCATGAAAAATCCCGGGAAATTTTTGCGCAACAACCTGGTCAATTCGCTGTCGTTGATCGACATGGCCGTGCGCGCCGGCGTCGGACGCTTTGTGCTGTCATCGACGGCGGCGGTCTACTGCTCCAGCGACGCCCCTTTGAGCGAGGATTCGCCCCTCGGGCCGACCAACACCTACGGATTCACCAAACTGGCCGTCGAGCAGGCCCTCGACTGGTATCGCCAGATTCACGGTCTGCACTTCGCAGCCCTGCGTTATTTCAATGCGGCGGGCGCCCTGCCCGGACGCGGGGAAGCGCACCAACCCGAGTCGCACCTGATCCCGCGCGTGTTACAGGTAGCGCTGGGACAGGCCGAAAAGGCCTTTATCTTCGGCACCGACTATTCCACCCCCGACGGCACCTGCATCCGCGATTATATTCACATCGCCGACCTGGTTTCGGCTCACATGCTGGCCGTGGAGGCCTTGGACGGAAAAGACAAACTGATCTATAACCTGGGGTCTGGTAACGGATATTCGGTGCGCGAGGTGATCGATACCGCCCGCGCCGTAACCGAAATTGACATCCCGGTGGTCGAATCACCGCGGCGACCCGGCGACCCGGCACGCCTGGTGGCCTCGTCCGACAAAATCCGCCGCGAACTGGGCTGGAAACCCCAGCACGATAATCTGCACGACATCATCGGATCCGCCTGGGAATGGCATAAAAGCCATCCCAAAGGATACCGCTAGGAATTAATGATCAGAAAATCAGGCTGGGCAATTTCAATTCTCCTCACGCTCGTTTCTTTCTGGTCGGTCTCCTCCTGGGTGGCACGCGCATTACCGAATGCAAACATCGACTACTTCACATTCTGGCTTTCAGGGTTCTTGATCTCCAAAGGAGCGGACCCTTATCAAAGCAGCGTATGGACTGGATTCCATCACGTGTTCAACGTCACATGGATTCCCAATCTCATTTTCCCTTACCCTTTACCCCTTTCTTTATTTTTTATTCCCCTGGCGCGCCTGCCATTCTGGACATCGTTCACAGCATGGGATTTTTTGTCGATGACCCTGATTCTAGCCAGCCTGTTGGCCCTGGTAGGAATTGGCGCAAAAGGGAATCGCACAGGCGCGTTCATTCCGATACTCGCCGGGACAATAATCTTTCGTCCCGTTCTCGTAACCCTTTGGAACGGCCAAATTTCCAGTTTTTTGTTGGCCGTTTTGGTTGCCATCCTGATCTTATGGGAAAAGAAATTCTGGTTCCAGGGAGCGCTTCTCTTCGGGGTCCTTCTACTGAAGCCAACCATCGGATTGCCGTTGGCCGGTTTGTTTGCTCTTTGGCTCTTAATCCAACGGAACTGGACTGCCATCGCCGGCATGGTCGTCGGCAGTGGAATAATGCTTATCCTTGGAGAATTACAAAATCCAAATTGGATCATGGAATTCCTGTCTGTAGGCGAACGCAAATTCACGGAAACCTTTGGCATCCATCCCACACTTTGGGGGCTGGTGAACAATTTGTGCCGGGGCAATTCGACCTGCCTGATTATTTCGGGGGGACTGGCTGCCAGCCTGGTCATATTCCTGGTGCTGGTATTCCTCATCCGGCACAAACAGGCAGGGCCTTTGCAAGTGGCTGCCCTGATTGTGCCGGCAGGTATTCTTGTTCCACCCTATTTATGGGCTTATGATCAAATCCTGCTGTTGATTCCGATCGCCTGGATCACGCTACGTTTTATGAATAGCCAGAAGCCCTATTTATTGGCCGCTTCAATCCCCCCTTTGTTCAGCTTATTCGCCCTCCTATTACTCCTGGTTGCGTCAAGAGTTGGCCTGGATATCTGGAGTACGCTCTTACCCTGTGTTATGTTGATTTTCGGCATCTGGCCCTTAAAGACTGACATCCAAACTTCATTTCCTTCGGGAGAAAAAACATGACCTTTATCGTTGTCATTATCGGATGGGTGTTTACGCTCTGCCTGCACGAGTTTTCACACGCGTATGTGGCTTACCTGGGCGGCGACTGGACCGTACGCGAAAAGGGATACCTGACGTTCAACCCATTGAAGTATACTCACCCGGTTTATTCGCTCCTGCTCCCCATCGTTTTCCTGCTCCTCGGCGGCATCGGACTCCCCGGCGGTGCAGTCTACATCGAGAAGGAACGTCTACACTCCACACGCTGGGAAACGGCTGTCTCGCTGGCAGGGCCCGCCTCCAACTTGTTGATGGCAATCGTTTTGGCTCTGGCGCTGCAATTCAGCGTCGTACAAGCCTCTCCACTGGGGCCGGGGCTGGCTTTCCTGGCTTACCTACAAGTCATGGCCGTGTTCTTCAACTTGATTCCTCTACCGCCGTTCGATGGCTATGGCGCGCTCTCGCCCCATCTCAACCCCGAGCTGCGCCTGCGCATGGACCGGTTCGGCCAGGCCTCGCTTTGGATCATCCTGCTGGTCTTCTGGTATGTGCCGGTCGTCTCGAACGTCTTCTGGCTCATCGTCGGCACGGCGGCCCAATTGATGGGCGTTCCTTTACAATTTGCCAGTTTGGGTTTCTCACAGTTTCAATTCTGGCGCTAAGTCACAAACCAGCGTTTCCAAGCTCAGGCCATCTCACGGTAGAGAAACCATTCCCCTTGTGTGTGGTCTACATCCTTGATGGCGCGGTCGTAATAGAGATCGAAGATGCGCCCCCCTTGTGTGCGTACGCGAAAATAGAAGCGACCCACATTCAATGAACCGCGCCCGGATGCCAAAGCCACGTGCGCCGGACGCATATTGCGCGACATCTTGCCGCGCCGTGTGAAGTCGCTCCAGGCGGAGAGCATTTCGGTCACGACATAGCTCTCGTCCCGCCAGGTGAAGCGATTCGGGCAGGGCGGCGTCTTCTCGCGCACAGGCGGCTTGTCGAACGCCACATGGATTGGCTCATCGAAAAAGTGCAGAGGAGTCAGTTCCATCTTATTTTTCCTCCATCTGCCCGTATAAACTTTTGATCGACGGGCGTCGCCGGACGTCCTCCAAGAAATCGGTATTGTCGCTGAACAGGTCGATACTGCCGATGGGGCAGCCCCGGAAAGTGCGTATCCAGCAGTGGACGTACCGTTTCACGGTAGAACATTTCTCCGAGTTGCAAGCCGGGAATAAACAGAAGGGACATAGGTCAAGGCCAGAAAAATCGATTTAGGGAACCAAGGCCGGCAATAGCGCCGGACGATAACGCCTTGCTTGCGGATCGTAGACGCCGAATCTGGAGCAGAACTCCCAGTAGGCCCAAGCAAAATGATGTGCTTCAGCCTGACGCGCCACAAAGGTCGTCCAACGCGCACGCGAGGGCATGTCTGCCTTGGAGTAAGCGCCGAACTCACCCAACAAGATTGGTCGCTGGTGTGCCTGCGCCCAGGCCGTCACCTCGTCGAAATCATCGATGATGGCCTGTTTTTCAACACCAGTGCCGGCCCAGCCCGTGCCCAGCCAGGCATGGCTGCCATCCACCCAACCTGCGCCCTGGTGGGTGAAATGAAAGGGCAGATAATAGTGGAAGGTGACGATCAGGCGCCGGTCGGACTCTGGCACATGGAGATGGACGAGTTGATCGAAGGCGTTCCAGTTCACCGGGCCGACGACCACGCTACGGGTGGGGTTGCTCTCCCGTACAACGGCAAGCGCTTGCGCCAGGATGGTATTCCATTGTACAGCGTCGAGGCTGGCGTTGGGCTCGTTGAGCAATTCGAACAAAACCGAGTTGGGATACTCTTTGTAATGTTCGGCCACCTGCCGCCAGATAGATTGGAACCGTTCGCAATGGCCCTGCGGGTCCGACATCATTTCCAGATAATGATGAAAATCGAGGATCAGGCTCAAGTGGCGCTGACACGCCCAGTCGACAATTTGATCGACGCGGGCAAAGAAATCCGGCGCAACAGTGTAAGGCGCGTCAACCTCCGCATGGGCGTTCCAGCGCAATGGCAGACGCACAAAGTCGAACCCGGCATCCTGGATACGGTCGAAGTAATTTTCCTGCACGGTCACACCCCATTCGCCTTCTTGAGGGGCTTCCAGGGCGTCACCGATGTTGACGCCGCGTCGCAAATGTTTAACGTTGGATGGAACGCTGGGCAATGTCATCAGGGAACCTCGCTTGGTTTAACGGGAAGAGGCTTCGGGAAGCCTGATTCCAACAGGAGAAAATGCGCGGGGTGAACCGGGCGTAGGGTCAGGAGCAGGACGTAGCGGCGCAACAGGCCCGGATTATTCCAATGAACCGACGACCTTCTCCACTTCGTCCAGAATCTCACCGGACTCAACCAGGGCCTTCATCGCGTTATGGTCGGGATGCAGCGGCCGGTCGACCCTCAGATGAGCCACATGGCGGCGGACGGTTTCACGCGCTTTCTGCACGCCCGCGCCGGGGGTGAAATCGCGGAAGTCGAGCGCCTGCGCAGCGGCCATAAACTCGATTCCGAGCACGCCGTAGGCATTATCCAAAATCTGGGCATTCTTCAGCGCTGTGTTCATGCCCATCGAGACGAAATCTTCCTGGTCGGCGGCGGCGGGAATCGACTGAATGCTGGCCGGCGTGGACAGGATGCGCTGCTCGACGATCAAATGGTCGGCGGTATATTGGCTGAGCATCAGTCCGGAATAGAAGCCGGGCTCGTGGGCCAGAAAATCGGGCAGGCCCTGCGAGAGCGCCGGGTTGGTCAGGCGGTTCAGGCGGCGCTCAGAGAGCACGCAAATCATCGTGATGGCCGCGCCGGCCATGTCCATTGGTAAAGCCACCGGCGAGCCCTGAAAGTTTGCGCCCGTCAAGATCAGGCGCTCTTCGGGAATGAAGACCGGGTTATCGCCCACACCATTCAACTCGATCTCCACTTGCGAACGCGCATAAGCCACGGCATCGCGCGCCGCGCCGATCACCTGCGGCGTGGAACGCATCGAGTAGGCATCTTGCACTTTGGTCTTCATCCTGCCGGTCGTCAGGTCGGAGCCCTCGATCAACTTACCCAGGTTGCGGGCAGAGGCCACAGCGCCTTTGAAACCGCGCAGTTCGTGCAGCCGGGTGTTATAGGATTTCAGGTTCCCCAGCAAAGCCTCGATGGACATGGCCGCAGCGATTTCGGCTTGCCTGAGGAAACGCTCCATCGCATAGATGTGGAGCGCGCTCATGGCCGTCAGGACGTTGGAACCATTGATGGCTGCCAGACCGTCGCGCGCCTGCAAGCCAGGGACGGGAATCCCGGCTTTTTCCAGCGCCACATGCCCCGGAAGCCTTTCACCGTTAAAGAAAGCTTCGCCTTCTCCCAGGAGCAGCAACGCCGCCTGCGCCATGGGTGCCAGGTCGCCGGATGCGCCGACCGAGCCTTTGGTACACACCACCGGTGTAACGTCTTTATTGAGCATATCCACCAGAGTAAGCGTAATAGCAGACCGGCAGCCGGAATTCCCATGCGCATGCACGTTGATGCGTCCGGCCAACGCTGCCCGGACGACATCCACCGGCAGCGGCTCACCGATCCCGGCGGAATGATTGTAGACTAGATATTTTTGGAATTCCTTGACCTGTTCATCATTCAGGGCCACTTCAGAGAACTCACCGATCCCCGTGTTGGTGCCATACATGACCTCTCCGGCAGCCAACTTCGCCTCCAACATGGCGCGGCAAACTTCGATGCGCTGTAACGCAGCGGAGGGCAGGGCCACTTTTTCACCGCCGTGGGCAATGGCAACGAGCTTTTCAACGTTCAGGGAAGAACCATCGAGCATGATCGTCATTCATCTCTCCTTGGATAGTCGGATCAATGGTCTGACAAATTTATTGTACTCCGGATGAAACGCCGGGTCACATACATCTGGGTTGAGGATTTGGCCCGGAACAATTTTTCAATTTTTTAGGGGCTTGCTTTCCCCTCCCATTTTCGGTATAATATGCTGATTGATGTCCAATCCATAAAACCAAGTTTACTCGCGAGCGCTTGAGACAAAAGTCTCTTGCGCTTGCGTTTCGTTGTCTACGCAATAAATTGGGGTATGGATGTCACCTTTCCCAATCGGATTTATTTACAGGAGGACTGTGTGGAAACCAAAGGTCTGACCGCTCTCCGCATCAGCCTGGCTTCGCCAGAAACGATCCGCTCATGGTCTTATGGCGAAGTGCTCAAACCAGAAACCATCAACTATCGTCGCCTGCGCCCGGAAAAAGATGGTTTGTTCTGTGAGGCCATCTTTGGTCCAACGCGCGACTGGCAGTGCTATTGTGGAAAATACAAGAACCCGCGTTATAAAGGGATCATTTGCGATAAGTGTGGCGTCGAAGTCACCCGCGCGTCGGTGCGCCGTGAACGGATGGGGCACATCGCTCTGGCAACGCCCGTCGCCCACATCTGGTATACGCGCCGTATTCCGTCTTACCTCGGTTTGCTGATCGATATTTCGCGCCGCAACCTGGACCGTGTTCTGTATTTCGCCCAGTACATTGTGACCTACGTGGACGAGGAAGCGCGTCAAAAGGCCTTGAAACGCCTGGAGGACGAGATTTCCGTCTCGGAGCGCGAACAAGCCGCAGAGATCAACACCAAGATTGCCGAAATCAAAGTACTGCGCGACCAGAAAATCAATGGACTGAACCAGCGCAAGGCAGAGATCGAACATTCCTATGACGAGCAGGTCGCCTCACGGATCGAGCCTGTCATCCAGGAAGGTCAACGTCTGGAGGCGCTTCTTCAGGAGCAGAACGGCGTCGCGGCGGCGAAAGCTATCGTGTTCGAAGCCACCGGCGAGACAATCGTCCCTGCGGGGAAAACCATCAATTCCAGCCACATCGCCAAAGTCCAGAAGAACGTTCAGGGTCGTCTCGAAGAGATAGAGAACGAGATCAAGGACCAGAAGAATCGCGAGCTCGAACATATCAAACTGGATGTAGAGAAGCTCAAAGCCGAGGCCGCCAATCAAATGGAGGCTTTGCGCAACGAACTCGAAGACCAGGCCACCAGCAACCAGAGCCAGACCACTCATCTGCGCGAAGAGTTGCTGGAATTGCGTCCCTTCACCTTCTTGAGCGAAACCCGGTATCGTGAACTCAAATCGCGCTGGGGGCAGGTCTTCCGCGCCGACATGGGCGCCGAGGCTTTCTACGATATTTTAAAGCGTCTCGACCTGGAAAAGTTATCTGAGGAACTGTGGCACGAAGTACGCACCACCAAAAGCAAACAGAAGCGCAAGAAAGCCACCACACGTCTGAAAGTGGTCGAAGCCTTCCGACGATCGGGCAACCGCCCCGAATGGATGATCCTGACCATCCTGCCGGTCATCCCGCCGGATTTGCGTCCCATGGTGCAGCTCGATGGTGGTCGTTTCGCCACGTCCGATCTGAACGATCTCTATCGCCGGGTCATCAATCGCAACAACCGCCTCAAGCGTTTGCTTGAGTTGGGCGCACCCGATGTGATCGTACGCAACGAAAAACGTATGCTCCAAGAGGCCGTGGACAGCCTGATCGACAATTCGCAGCGCGGAAAGGCGCTCAGCCGTCGCGGTCGCCGCGAGTTGAAATCCTTGAGCGACATGCTCAAAGGGAAGAAGGGCCGCTTCCGCCGCAACCTGCTGGGCAAACGTGTGGACTATTCCGGTCGTTCCGTGATCGTCGTCGGCCCGCAACTCAAGCTGTACCAGTGCGGTCTGCCGAAGACCATGGCCTTGGAACTCTTCCGCCCGTTCGTGATCGCCCGGCTTGTCCAACACAACTACGCCGCCAACGTCAAGGGCGCGCGCCGCCTGATCGAGCGCAACCGCCCCGAAGTGTGGGAGGTGCTCGAAGAGGTTATCAAGGAACGCCCGGTTTTGCTCAACCGCGCGCCAACCCTGCACCGTCTGGGCATCCAGGCTTTTGAGCCCATGTTGATCGAAGGCTCGGCCATCCAGTTGCATCCCTTGGTTACCACCGCCTTCAACGCCGACTTCGACGGCGACCAGATGGCCGTCCATGTGCCGCTCTCGCAGAAAGCGGTCAGCGAAGCCCGTCGCTTGATGCTGGCTTCCAGGAACCTGCTCAAGCCCGCAGACGGCGAACCGATTATTTCGCCGTCAAAGGATATGGTGTTGGGCGTCTATTATCTGACCATGACCGACCAGCATCAGCACCTGGGCGATGGACGCACGTTTGCCGATATGGACGAAGTGGAAATGGCCTACCAGTTGGGCCAGGTGGAAATTCACAGTAACATCAAGGTGCGTACGAAAACCTGGAACGACGAAGAAGGCAGCCGCATGGACCAGCCGCAGACGCGCCTGGTCGACACCACGGTGGGTCGTGTGTTGTTCAACCTCATCCTGCCGGAAGACGTGCAGTTCGTCAACGAAGTTCTCGAAAAAGGCGGCGTGAAAGACCTGATCGCCGATGTTTACGAAATCTGTGGCCCAGACGTGACCACCGGCGTGGCCGACGAAGTAAAACGCATCGGTTTCGAATTCGCCATGCGCTCTGGCATCACACTGGCCGTTTCTGACATTTCGGTTCCCTCCGACAAAGAGAGAATCATCGCCGATTCGCTGAAAGAGGTCGAGTCAGTTTCACGCGATTTCCGACGCGGTTTGCTCACGGAACAGGAACAGAACGAACGGGTGATCCAGATCTGGCAGAAGACGACCAACGACGTAGCCAAAGCCGTCCGCGACAACATGGACCCCAGCGGCAACCTGGCAACAATGGCCAACTCCGGCGCGACGAAAGGCGGTTTCGGCCCCATTTCGCAGTTGGCCGGCATGCGCGGCCTGATGGCCGACCCGTCTGGGCGCATCATCCCGCTCCCCATTCGTTCCAACTTCCGCGAGGGCCTGACCGCGCTCGAATACTTCATCTCGACACATGGCGCCCGCAAAGGCTTGGCCGATACGGCGCTGCGCACGGCGGACGCCGGTTATCTGACCCGCCGTCTGGTGGACATCGCCCAGGACATCATCATCAACGAAATCGATTGCGGCACGAAAGACGGCATCTGGATCCGCAAGGCAGACGATGTGGCCGGGCAGAGCATGATCAGCCGTATGTACAGCCGCTATACCGCCGAAGCGATTATCGACCCCAAGACGGGTGAAGTGATTCTGGATCGCGACGAATTGATCGACCATGAGCAGGCCCGCCGCATCGCTGCCACAGGTGTGGAGAACGTCAAAGTTCGCTCGCCCATGACCTGCGAACTGACCCACGGCATTTGCGCCAAGTGCTACGGCATCGACCTGGGACGCGGCATCCTCGTCGAAATGGGCGCCGCCGTCGGGATTGTGGCGGCCCAATCGATTGGCGAACCGGGCACGCAGTTGACGTTGCGCACCTTCCATACCGGCGGTGTGGCTGCCGGCGGCGACATCACAACCGGTCTTCCCCGCGTGGAGGAACTCTTCGAAGCACGCAAACAGCCGAAAGGGGAGGCCGTCGTCTCCGAAATTGAAGGCGTCGTCCACGTTGTCCAGTCGGACAAATATGCTGATATGCGTCTGGTGCACGTCGAGCACGCCGAAATGATCTCGGACACGTACGACATCCCCAAGGAATGGAAAATCGAAGTCAACGAGGAAGAACAGGTCAAGGCCGGTGATGTGTTAGGCACTCTGGACGAGGCGACCATCGTCGCGCAGCATGGAGGCCACATCCGTATCGAGAAACGCCAGGTGATCGTCTCTTACGAGCAACGCGAAGAGGTGGAATATGAAATTCCGACCACCATGCGCTTGCTGGTGAAAGAGGGAGAGCACGTTTCTGCCGGACGACCATTGACAGAAGGTTCGCTCAACCCCCATCGCATTTTACGTCTCCAGGGACGTGAGGCCTGCCAGATGTACCTGATGACCGAAATTCAGAAGGTGTATCGCTCGCAAGGCCAGAACATCCATGACAAACACTTCGAGGTCATCATCCGCAAGATGTTGAGCAAAGTGCAAATCAGCCGTCCCGGTGACACCAAATATCTGCCGGGTGACGCCGTAGACCGCCTGGAAATCAGACGCGCCAACGAGCAACTCCTGACCGAAAACCAGCAGCCCGCCCGCTTTGTGGAAATTCTGCTGGGCGTGACAAAAGCCTCGCTCTCGACCGACTCCTTCCTTTCAGCCTCCTCCTTCCAGCACACCATCAAAGTGCTGGCCGGCGCCGCCATTGCCTCGACGACCGATCCGTTGTATGGCTTGAAAGAGAATGTCATCATCGGTAAGCTCATCCCGGCCGGAACGGGTTTCATCCACGGACGCTTCTTGCAGACCGAAAAGGCATTGGGGTCCGGCTCATCACAGTGGTCCGAGGCACCCAGCGAAGGTGATTAACTTATCTCGAACACCCCAAACGGCGACCCTCAAACGGGTCGCCGTTTTATTTTGTGTGCAGTTCAATATCATCTTTACCGCTGCTCTTGCTTGCGCCTGGCTTTTTGAGTATCGTTAAGCCGAAGCGCAGCGACGTGAGGATAATATTCCAAGACAGATCGATGCACTGTGATGCAGCATCCTATCCTTACCACGCAAATCTCAAAAGACCGATTTATCAGGAGGAGAAATGATTCCCAATCGTTTTCGTGTTTTTACCATCGCCGCCGTTATCCTGGCAACAATGATGGCTTGCAGTATGCCAACTCTTCTACCTGCCAGCCCGACAAAAACGCCCACGCCGCCGCCTACGGACACGACGGCCCCCTCGCCAATTCCAACCGACACGCCAACGCCTGCCAATACCGCCACGGAGACGCTCACGCCGGAGCCGTCTACTACGCCAACCAAAGTTTTGCCCACGGCCAAAGTGCTCAGTGAGACCAACTGCCGTATTGGGCCAGGGCCCATGTACGATTTGGTCGTAACCTTTAAGGCTAACGCAATGGTCAACGTGCTCGCCGCAGACCTGGGAGGTGGCTACTGGTTCGTCCAGGACGCGACCCAACCCGATAAGTCCTGCTGGATCCTCGGCACGCATCTGACCATCAGCGGCGACACCTCGTCCCTGCCGCAATTTACGCCACCGCCCACGCCCACGTCTGCGCCCAATTTCAATGTTACCTTCAAGAACTTCGATAAGTGCAAAGGCGATCCATTCGCACGCTTCATCGTCCAGAACACCGGAAGTTCCTCGTTCCGTTCGGCTTATGTGAGAGTGACCGATCTGAAGAGCGGCGCGGTCGAGGAGAATTCCATGAACGCCTTCGACCTGACCGTAGGCTGTATCGTCGCGCAAAACATCGCCCCCTTGGGAGTCGGCGCAAGCGGATACGTGCAAAGCGACCAGTTCAACAAGGACCCGGGCGGCGACAAACTGCGCGCCGTGGTCATGCTCTGTACAGACAAGGACCTCAAAGGCGCCTGCGTTACAAAATCCGTCGATTTCTCGAAGTAGAAGACTATCTGTGGACAGTGGGGCGACTAGGATTAGTCGCCCCTCCGTAAACCATATATAGATTTACAAACAGCACTTGACGCATTGACTCTTTCAACTTAAGATAAGCTCATCTTTATAGAACAATTGGTCGCAAAATGCAACTTTCTATACTCAAAAAGAACCCAAAGCCTCGTTCATTATCTTATCGAGAAAGTTTATATCGTCTTTTACAAGGCGATTTAGATTTTCATGGGAAGAATAGTACTTATTCGGCTCATGCCATTCACGCATTTCCTGCGAAATTTCCTCCACAGATTCCCAAAATATTTATCGAGAATCTCACAGAGCCAGACGACATTGTTTTAGATCCAATGATGGGATCTGGAACCACTTTATTAGAAGCAGCTTTGCTAAAGCGCCGAACTGTTGGTATAGATATTGACCCATTGGCTCTACGTATTGGGCAAACAAAATTAAATCCAAATATTGGGCTTGCCGTTGAAGAATATGCTATGCAGGCGACGATTAATGCAGAAGAATATCTTAAAAACAATTCGTTCGCCTTAAAAGAGAAACTAAAAGCACGCTTCAGCCCAGAAAATCTGGATTTTATCAATTATTGGTTTTTACCAACAACTCAGCTTGAACTATTAGCATTATTAGAAGAGATTGAAAAAATCCGAGATGACTCTATCAGGTCATTCCTGCTTCTCAACTTTTCGGCAGTTATCATCACAAAATCAGGAGGCGTTTCACTTGCTCTTGATTTGGCGCATACACGTCCACATCGCAAATTGTCTAAAAAGGTACAACCAGCTATTCAGGAATTTCGTAAACGGCTTAAACGCAATTTGCGCAATATCTCTGACTATCAGAGTCCCGCCACAGTAGATTTTCTAATAGCAGGGGCAAACGCCGAAAGTATTCCCCTCACAAGTGATAGTGTCGATTTGATTATTACATCACCTCCTTATGCCAGCAATGCTATTGATTATATGCGTGCGCATAAATTTTCTTTAGTGTGGATGGGATTTCCAATTTCCGAATTAAGTGGGTTACGTCAGAATTACATCGGGGGCGATTCAGTAAAAGGTATTGATTTCTTACCGCTTCCTCCATTTTCTCAGACAATCGTTGCCACGATTGAGAAAGTGGACAAGAAAAAGGCTCAAGTTTTGCATAGATATTATTCAGAGATGATACTTACCTTAAGTGAAATGTATCGTGTTCTTAAACCTGGCAAAGCGGCTATTCTCGTAGTTGGCAATTCTGTGATGCGAAATATAAGCACTGAAACTGATCGCTGTTTGGGAGAAGTTGGTAAACAAATAGGGTTTGATTTAGTGCATATTGGTGTTCGCAATCTTGACCGTAATAAACGAATGTTGCCTGTGCGAAGAAATAACGATAGCACCGAATTATCACAAATCGAGTCAAGGATGCACCAAGAATATTTACTTGGCTTTATAAAGCCTGAAGGGTAAGACTATGAAGAACTTGCGCATAGAATATCATCGTAAAATTTGCGAAAAAGTAATGTTCGTAGATAATAATGGTGTCCCCAATAACGCTGATAAACATAGTGACATCAGTTCAGCTCTTGCACGGGGGATCATATCACGTTTGGAATACCCCTTACGTTTAACTCAGCCGCCTGGACAAACAAGTGGAAGTTTATTTGAGCAAATTACAGCAGTTTATCTTGAAAAGGCTTTTTTACAGTTACAACATCTCCGACCAGGCGAGTGGGCATTTTCTGTTGGCAAACGCGTCGAAGAATTTGAACAGTATGAACATTTAGCTGAATTGGAACAAGCTCTTGCGACACACAAAAAATTGCGTGCGACTTTAGGCGATTATATTATCAAGCCAGATATTGTGATTGGAAGAAAGCCCATTTTAGATAGCGAAATCAATCGAGAACAAGAAATTGCCGGAAATGATATAGCTATCTATACGCCATTACGTTATTCAAATTCACGCAAGCCGATTTTGCATGCCAGTATTTCTTGTAAATGGACGATCCGTAGTGATCGTTCTCAAAACGCACGCACTGAGGGATTAAATCTTATTCGTAGTCGCAAAGGAAACGCCCCTCACATTGTTATTGTAACAGCAGAACCTTACCCACAGCGAATCGCATCTTTAGCACTTGGGACAGGAGATATTGACTGTGTTTATCATATTGCGTTACCAGAACTTCAAGAGGCAGCCACGGAATATAACAATGAAGCTGTTTTAGAAATGCTGGATATTTTGGTAAACGGCAAACGTCTGAGGAATATTAGCGACTTGCCTTTTGATTTGGCAATTTAATCTATTTTGGAGCTTTTATGGAACTCGGACTGGTCCGCAAAATCGACATCGACCACGAAATGCAACAGGCGTACCTGGACTATGCCATGTCCACCATCGTGGCGCGTGCGCTGCCCGACGCCCGTGACGGGCTCAAGCCCGTCCACCGGCGCATTCTTTATGCCATGTACGATATGGGCTTGCGCCCTGACAGCGCCTACAAAAAATCGGCGCGTATCGTCGGCGAGGTGCTTGGAAAGTACCATCCCCATGGCGATGCAGCCGTCTACGATGCCATGGCGCGCCTGGCGCAAGATTTCTCGATGCGCACTCTGCTGGTGGACGGACAGGGCAACTTCGGCTCGATCGACGGCGATCCTCCCGCAGCGATGCGCTACACGGAAGCGCGCCTGGCTGCCCCGGCGATCAACCTGCTGGCCGATATCAACAAGAACACCGTCGATTTCACGCCCAACTTCGACGAGACGCTAACCGAGCCGACGGTGCTGCCGGCCGCCCTGCCCAACTTGCTGGTCAATGGCGCAACGGGGATTGCCGTCGGTATGGCCACCTCCATCCCGCCGCACAATCTGGGTGAGGTGGTAGACGCCTTGATTTACATGCTGGATCACTGGGAAAAGCTGGACGATATCGATGTAGAACACTTGATGAAATTCGTCCAGGGGCCAGACTTCCCCACCGGCGGTGTCATCATCCAGGAGGCGGATGAAAACGGCATCGAGGTAGCTTACGGGTCAGGCAAAGGCAAAGTCACCATCCAGGCCCGCGCCCACCTGGAAGAAATGGAGCGCGGCAAAAGCCGTATCATCGTCACCGAACTGCCCTACCAGACCAACAAATCCAGCCTGATCGAACGCATTGCCGAACTGGCGCGAGAGGGACACGTCGAAGGTCTGGCCGACTTGCGCGACGAGTCGGACCGGCACGGCATGCGGATCGTCATCGAACTGACCAAAAACGTCGACCCCGAAAAGGTGCTGGCGACGTTGTACAAACGCACTCCCATGCAATCCACCTTCAGCATCATCCTGCTGGCGCTGGTCGACGGCGAACCGCGCATGTTGACCCTCAAGCAGGCGCTACGGGTCTACGTCGAGCACCGTTTAACGGTCATTCGCCGCCGGGGGGAGTACGATCTCGAAAAGGCCCGTCAGCGCGCGCACATCCTGGAGGGTTATCTTGTCGCCCTGAAACACCTGGACGAAATCATCAGCCTGATCCGCAATTCACCAAACGTGGAAACGGCCCGCGCACGTCTGATGAAACGCTACAAGCTGACCGAAATCCAGGCCAACGCCATCCTGGAGATGCAACTACGCCGCCTGGCTGCGCTGGAACGCAAAAAGATCGAAACCGAGTACAAGGAAATTACAGCACTGATCAAATCGCTGGAAGATTTGCTCAAGTCGCCGAAGAAAATGCGCGTCCTGGCTGCCGAGGAACTCGCCAAAGTCAAGGAAGCTTACGGAGATAAGCGCCGCACGCAAATCGTCAACCTGAAGGCCGGACGGGAGAAGAAGTCGCTGCTGACCGCTGCCGAGTTGTTGCCCGAACAAACCGTTTGGGTGGGCATGAGCACCGAGGGGACACTGGCGCGTACCCACGACGACAAGCCCCCGCGCTTGAGCGGCAGCGACGCCCCCAAGCTGCTCGTGCGGGCAGGCACCACCGACACGTTGTACCTCGTCTCGGAGCGCGGATTGACCGCGGCGGTGGCCGTCCACACCCTGCCAGAAGCTGAAAAACTATCGGACGGCACGCCCTTCAACAAAGTCTGCGCGCTGAGGGACAACGAACGCCCGGTGGCCGCTTTTGCGCTGCCCAGGCGTTCCTCGCTGCCTGAAGAGAGCTGCGTCCTGACGGTGACGCACGGTGGAATGCTCAAAAAATCGTCGGTCAACGAGTTACCCGGCCCTTCGGCACAAACCTTTGCGCTGTGTAAGGTCAATGACGGTGACGCGCTCGGCTGGGTGACTCTAACGGACGGCAAGAAGGAAATCCTGCTGGCGACCGCTACCGGCATGGCGATCCGTTTCAAGGAAGATGACATTCGCCCGATGGGGCTGGTGGCCGCCGGAGTGAACGGTGTCAAACTAGGGGTCGGCGATGAAGTCGTAGGCTGCGTGATTCTGCCCACCGTGGGCGAGGTCTTCGTCGTCGCGTCGGATGGCCGCGCCAAACGCGTGGCCGTCAAGGAATTTCCCGTGCAAGGCCGCTACGGGCGCGGCGTGATCCTGTGGGACCTGGCCTTGGGCGTCAAGTTGGCCGGTCTCGCCGCCGGGAAGGGCACACACGTCGTCACGCTACACCTGCTCAAGGCCGCGCCCAAGATGACCCGTCTCGACGGAGCGGGTCTCAAGAAACGCAGCACCACACGCGGCGACGCAGTGGTGGAAGTCAAACCCGGCGATTCAGTGTTGGACCTGACGGACGGTTGGATGCTGGAAAACTTTGTAGAAGCACAACCGGAGAAACCGCAGGAAACCGGGGACAAGGAACCGGCCAAAACGGGACGTTCGGCATCCGCCAAGAAGGCTGGCGCGGCGAAAAAGCCTCCGGCGAAATCAGGAACGAAAAAGCCGGCCGCGAAGGCCGGCGCGACCAGGAAAGCGGCCACACCGAGAACAAAGAAACCCCGCAAGTAAAAAGTCACGCGCCCTCACGGGCGCGTGACTTTTTATTGATGACAGTAGAACGCCCCTGACCGTCAGGCCAGGAAGAGGTACTCGCTGGCGATTTTGTCCGCATCCAGGACGAGCGTGGTATAGACTCGTTGCGCTCCGGCCTGCCAGACGAGGGTATGAATATCGCCATCTGTCTCCGATTTGACCAGTTGGAATGTCCCGTCAGGAAGTTCGGTGAACAGGTCGGCGTAATCGCGCGCGATGGCCTGGACACCATTAGTCACCACGCTGGCACGCACACTGGTAGCCCCTTCGGCGTAGAGCGCGGCCACTTGTGACAAATCGCGACTGTTAAGCGCCGCCAAGTACGCGGCGACGAAATCCGTCGCCGGTGTAGGTGTGGCCGGGTCAACAGGGGCAGGAGCCGGTTCCGGAACCGGCTGGGGGGTTGCCGCAGGCGGCTCGTCGCTGGCAGCCGGTTGTGGCGGGTCCGGTACGGGAGTCGGCTGGAAAGCGTGCGAACGCCCAAAGACGGAAATAGCCGTCCACAAATCCGGCAACTGCTGACGACAATAGTCCCACGAAAAGAAATTAACGGCTTCGAGCCCCAACGATTTGGCAGTTTCCAAAAAATCGTTGATGTCATCTGCCGTGGGAGTCCAGCCGGAGGTCGAGTAAGCAGCGCCGGTCGGCACGTAGGCGCGCGCGTTGGGCAGGGCGTCGCACTGCTGTTTGCTGTCGCGCAGTTGCGAACCGGCGTTGTGCGACTGCTCCCAATAGACCTGGGGCATGATGTAGTCGCACTTTTCCAGGAAGGTCGACCAGGGCAGTTCGGGGTGATAGTTGGGGAAGCGGAAGGAACTGAGCGCCACGGGCAGGCGCGGCAGGCCCCTGCGCAGTTTGGACATGAAATCACGCGCAGCGCCGGTTTTGCCAGGCTGCTTGTATTCTGCTTCGGCGTCGATGACGTAACCGTCCAGGCCAAGGGCCGTAACGCGCTGCACGGCGATGCCCGCCTCACCGAGGGGATCGTCCCCGTAGACGTAGTGCCAGCCCCAGACGGCGATCCCGGCCTGATGCAGGGCCTCGACCACGGGAGCGACGAAGTCGGTACTACCGGCGAATCCGAAGGGCACCGTGCCGTCGGCGATTTTGACGAACACATGGGTCAATCCGGCGGCCCTGGCTTCTGAAACGATAGCCGCCGGGCTGCCGTCTTCACATTCAGGCAGGAGAAAAGTGAAAAAGCCTTTGCCTTTTAAAGTTAGAGTCATGGCGTCCTCCAGCGACACTGCCTCACAAGCCGCACAACTACGGCTGGGCGTTCCCGACCAGGTCCAGTTCGGGGGCAATGCGGCGCATGGCCAGAATAACGTTCTGGACGTGTTCCCATAGTTCGATACCGAGTTCTTCCGCGCCACGGACGATGTCATCACGATTGGCCCCGGCAGCGAAAGATTTTTCCTTGAATTTCTTCTTGACCGATTTAGCTTCCAGGTCGTAAAGCGAGTGTGAGGGACGCACAAGTGCGGCAGCGGTAATCAGTCCGGTGACCTCGTCGCAGGCAAAGAGAGCCTTTTCCATGCGGCTCTGGCGCGGGACGCCGGTATGCTCGGCGTGAGATTGGATGGCGCGGATGATGGTCTCGTCCACGCCGTGCCCGCGCAGGATGGGCGCACCCGCCTGGGGATGCTCTTCCAGGGTGGGATGAATCTCCCAATCGAAGTCGTGCAGCAAACCGGTCAGCCCCCAGGTTTCCACGTCTTCGCCGAACTTTTCGGCATAGAAACGCATGGCAGCTTCGACGCAGAGCATGTGCTTGACAAGGTTTTCGTTTTTAACGTACTCGTGGACGAGGGTAAGAGCTTCAGTGCGTGTCATATCTTTACCTGTATACATCCTTACGGTGATAAATTCGAATAATTTCTTAAAAGCAATAATTTGTAGTATGGATTCAAATTATACGAGACTTACTGCGCAGACGGCGGGAAGATCGGTTCCGGGCTGCCAAGCACCGGCAAAGGATGCGTCACATGGACATCAACGAGCGCGGTCACGGTAGCCGCCAACTCACGGACATTCCAGTATACAACGGAACTGCGCCGGTAAACGCGGCCCTGCGCGGTGACGCCGACCGCATCCAGCCCCAGCATGTTGCAGGTGTAAATAGCGCGCGGCAGATGAAAATCCTGGGTGACGAGAATCACATCCGTCAGGCCAAAGATGGCCCCGGCGCGGTAGCACGTGTCGTACGTGCGGCGTCCGGCATAATCGAGCACAATATCTTTATCCGGCACGCCCAGCGAACGGGCGTATTCACGCATGGCTTCCGGCTCATTGTAATCGGCCGTCCGGTTGTCACCGCTCATCAGCAGCTTCTCCACTTTTCCCGCGAAGTAGAGCTGCGCAGCGGTCTCCACGCGGTCTTTTAGAACCGGCGTAGGCGAACCGTCACGCCACAGCCCCGCCCCAAAAACGACGGCGACCGGGCGCACCGGCGCGTCGTCAACTCTATAGGTGCGCGGCCAGGCGTACAGGGCCGTAATCAGCCGGGAAATCGATACAACCAGCGTGCCGAGAAGAACCAGCAACAGCACTGCCTTTATCAGCCTTTTGAACATCCTGGCAATTCTACCAAAATAAAAGAGACATTCCGCAGGGATCGCAAAGCTGCAGGATTTTCGAAGAGAATAGGCGAACCGGGTTCCCCACGAGTGCTGCACTTCCTTAAGTTGTAGGCTTGCGTTCTGGACTTTTTCCCGAAAACCAGACCTTGTGCCCTCCACTTTTATAAAGTTGCGGCTCTAAGTGTAACGTTTGCGGATTTCGGCGCTGAAGAAATCCATGGCCCAGACGACGATCACAATAGCCCAGATGGCGGTACCCGCTTTTTGATATTCCAACACGTTGATGCGTTGGCTGAGATAGAAACCGATCCCGCCGCCGCCCACAAAACCCAGGATGGTGCTGATACGCACGTTGATGTCCCAGTGATAGATGATGAAGGAAATAAAATCTGGGACAACCTGCGGGATGACGGCAAACCGAATCACCTGCACCGGATTCGCCCCGGTAGCGGAAACCGCCTCGATAGGACCCGGGTCGATGCTTTCAACCGCTTCGGAGAAGAGTTTACCCAGCGAGGCGACCGTGACCACGATCAGCGCCAGCACGCCTGCAAAAGCGCCAAAGCCCACCCACAAGGCAAATACCGTTGCCAGAACCAACGAGTCGTAAGAACGGGTAATATTCAAAACCGCGCGAACCGCCGTATAGACCGTGGTTCCCAGCCAGCCACGTCCCATGATGTTGCGAGCCGCCAGGAAACTGATCGGCGCAGCGATAATCGTCCCGGCGGTGGTTGCCAACAGTGCCATAAAGATGGTTACCATGATGTTGTTAATCACATCGATCAGGGCCGTGCTGGGAATCAGGCCTCCGATTGGAACCGAGGTCTCCGCTTGCAGGTGGCTGGGCGTCCCGTCGGTTGTCGCATTGATCGGACGCACTTCCACTTGTGCGGTGAAGTTCCCGTTCGCATCGGTATGCGACAACGTCGAGAAGAGCATATTCCCGCTGGGCAAAAGCCATTGAAGCTTGACATCGGTGTCGGGCGCCATGTCAGTGCCTTGCACCTGAACCAGGTCGCCGGGGCTGGCGCACGCGACACCCGTACGAATACGCGGGCCGCTTTCAGTTAATTGCGCCGCCTGGGCCGACCCACAGGGTACCGGGAAGACAACATCGATACGGGTATCGAGCGTCTTATGTGTGAACAAATCCGGGTGGAGCAGGTCGCTCAAGATTTTCTCACTCTTGGGCAGGGAGGTCAGCAATTTGATTGGATTGATTTCCGTCACCTGATAGCCAACCACATACGCTGCGATGGCAAGCACCGCAAAGAAGCCCGTGACGAACCAGCGGCGTAGGCGAAAGTCGTGAGGATCCATGCTACACCAACCTGGCCCGGATGCGAGCGCTCACGAAAT
The DNA here is from genome assembly GCA_046704785.1 of Anaerolineales bacterium. Classification (GTDB taxonomy): domain Bacteria; phylum Chloroflexota; class Anaerolineae; order Anaerolineales; family Villigracilaceae; genus JBJKRF01. The sequence continues at coordinate 26,513 of JBJKRF010000092.1, forward strand.
CGAGCGTAATCACGATAATGGCAATGGCAATGAAAGAAGAACTCACCGCCCGAAAATCCCCCTTGATGATCCATTGGTAAAGGTAGAAACCAATCCCGCCGCCGCCTACGAACCCGATGATGGTGGAAGTGCGCACGTTAATATCCCAGCGGAACAGCGTGAAGGATGCAAAGGGTGGCACGATCTGCGGAATAACCGCATAGCGTACCATCTGCACCCAATTTCCGCCCGCGGCGCGCACGGCCTCGAGCGGCCCCGGGTCGATGCCTTCGATCACCTCGGAATACAACTTTCCAAGGGCGGCAATGGTGTGCATCGTGATGGCAATCACCCCGGCAAACGGGCCCAATCCGACAATGACAACGAAAACGATGGCAATAATCAAAGGCTCGATGGAACGAACGATGTTAAGGATTGTACGGGTTGCAACATAAATCGCCACGGTTACCGGATGGCCACCCATCAGATTCCGCGCGGCCAGGAAACTGACAGGGATAGCGCCCAACATGCCCAGCGTCGTCGACATCAAAGCCAGGAAAAGGGTCTGGATGATGCCGTCCACAACGTAGCTGCCGTTCTTCGAGAGTTGGAAGGCCGTCTGCGGGTGGGACTGAATCAGGTAGACACGATGTTCGAGCGGTAGCGTGGGGTCTGGCGCTGCGGAAAGCGCGCTGGGCGGAATGTGAATGACGGTGTTCAGCTTTCCCTGCGAGTCTGACATCAACACCAGCGTGGTGATAAACCCCTTCCCCAACGGCAGGCGATCTCCAATGGGAGTCGCCCACTGCAAGGTCGTTTGAGTATCCGGCCACAATCCGCTGGCCTGCACGCTCAGACTGTCGTTCAACTTGCCGCAATTGGGAGAAACCGTCACCGTAATCCCATTGACGGTATTGGTTGCCGCCGGCGGGTTGGGCCCACACGGCACTTCCACCGGCGCCCAGCCTGTATTCGTAATTTCCACCTGCGACAAGAAATCGGGGCGGAACATGGGGCTGAGAATCGAACCGGCGCGGTCGATGTTGCGGGTGAGCGCCGACGGGTCGGCGTCGGTGACCTGCCAACCAATGCCATAGCCCATCACCAGGATCAGCGCCACAGGCAGGAACACCGAGCGCGTCTGCCCCCGTACGACTCCAACCGCATCCCAAACGTTCCAAAACCAAATCACCGCCGGAACCAAATACCAACCCGGCACGTGATACCAAACCGCAACCAGGAGAGCTACAAGCTCGCCCAGGAGAATCGCTCCGCCCCGGTAGCGTTGTCTCCCATAGATTTGTCCAAGCCCGGGGACGAGCAGGGAAAGCAAACCGGCGATCAGCGGTGAGCGCTCGCCTGAGACGGATGAGGCCTTGGTCGCCATACTAATCTGCCTCGAGCGCTGTGGCACGCACTTCCTGTGCTTCTTCCCCGTAGATTTCTTTGAACTTGGCGCGGTTGATTTCCTTGGGAAGGCCCTCGAAGACCTTGACGCCGCTCTTGAGGGCGACCACGCGCGTGGCATAGCGATGCACCAGGTCGAGGAAGTGCAGGCTGCAAAGGACGGTAATACCTTCCTTGTTGAGTTGTTCGAGATACTGCAAAATGGAATGAGAGAGCACCGGGTCCAGAGAGGCAACCGGCTCGTCGGCCAGGATCAATTTGGGCTCCTGCATGAGCGTGCGCGCAATTCCTACGCGTTGTTGCTGCCCACCCGACAGCGTATCGGCCCGCGTGTGGGCTTTGTCGGCGATTCCAACCCGTTCGAGGGCCTGAATGGCGCGATTGCGATCGGCTTTCGGCCAAATCCCCATCAAGCTCATGAGCGGATTGGCGTAACCCAGCCGCCCCGAAAGCACATTCGTCATGACGCTGCTGCGCTTCACCAGGTTGAACTGCTGGAACACCATTCCAATATGTCGACGCAGGTGTCGCAGTTCGCCCGGCGACGCCTGGGTAACGTCCGCGCCGTCCCACAGGACATGCCCCTCGGTCGGGTCGATCAGACGGTTGATACAACGCAACAGGGTGGATTTTCCCGATCCGGAAAGACCAATGATGACCAGGAACTCTCCACTATCGACAGTGAAACTGACGTCTTTGAGCGCCACCGTTCCGTTGGGATAGACTTTCGTCAGGTGTTCAATTTGCAGCAATGGAGCACCTCCCATTCCGTTTCAAGGCTCAAGGAATGAAAGAGGGGGGAGAAGCCTCGCTTCCCTCCCCTCGACTTTCAGGTGTTACAGATTATTTAACGTATTGGCTAAGATCGATGCCCGAAGCTTGCAGGTAAGAGCGGAAGGTGTCGTAGACTGTGTCATCCGCCTTGGTGAGCCCGCCGATCTGATACAGGTCGTTGAGCGCCTTCTTCCCGTCATCCGTGCCGGCAATGGTCATCATGGCAGCCGTGATCTTGTCACGCAAATCTTGCGGCATATCCGGCGCATAGGACATGTTGTCGTTGGGGATGATGGCTTCGGTCTGGTAGATCACCACCACTTTGTCGTTGACATCGGGATGATCCGTCGCAATGCCGGAGCGTGCGTCGACGAAGGTAGCGCCGTAATCACAGATGCCGCCGTCATAGAGTGCCTGCACCACCTGGGTATGGCCCCCAGAGAAGACTGGGTTCGGGATGTCGGCGTCGGTCAGTCCGGCTTTCTTGAGGAAGATGAGCGGAATGACGTACCCCGAAGTGGACTCGGGATCGGCGAAGCAAGCTTTCTTGCCCTTGAATTGTTGCAGAACCGAAATTTCAGCTTCCGTGCCGGGCGTATCCGCTGCGGGCGTAAAGCCGGCAGACGCCGGTGCGATGAACTGCGAGCCGTAGTGATCGGAACCAAAGCGCTGAGTGATCAGGGCAACATCCGCATATCCTTTTTGGTGGGCCAGGATATATGCAAAGGTCGCCATCCAACCGATCTGCGCATTGCCGGAACCCATGGCTTCGGTCAGAGCGGCGTAGGATGTCGGCACGACACCCTTGAACGTCAGGCCTGTTTGCTTTGACAGCAGGTCCAACAGCTCCTGCCCGCCGGCGGTGATCTCTTGCGAAGTGCCGGACGGCTCAAAGGCGACCACGATCGGGTTGTCTGCTGTCCCCAAAGCCGGCGCCTGGGGGCCACAGGCAGCCAGAAGCATGGAGACTACAACCAGCACAGCAAAAAGCAAGTACGGGGTGCGTTTCATGAAGCATTCTCCTCTCATGAAAGTAAAAGGGTATGAATGGGAAAAGACTCTCCCTGCGCAGAATCATACACTTAGTTTTTAAATATGACAATATTTGCCTGCCCAATTCAGGTTAACAAGTGATAAACGTCAGTATATCGACTGACTTAAAAGTCCCTTTCGCAAGCCGGCCTCGCCAGTGCCGCAACTTTATGGAAGTGGAGAGCGCAAGGCCTGTTTTTCGGGGAAGAAATCCAGAACGCGACCCTACAACTTAAGGAAGTTGCGGTACTTAGTGCGTGAGGCAATCTCCCACAAAACAAAAGCGGATGGCACGATCTGGATTCATAACATCCGGGAAGCTTGCGAGGGGCTGTTAAATGTGTCGGTTGATAATTCCGGCGATACCGCTATAATTATTCGTATGAATAAGTCAAATTTCGTCCTGATCGTACTCATCCTGGTGATTCTGGGTGCCGCCTATTACCTGGTGCAATCCGCCCAACAGAGCGCCCAAAGCGCGATCAACAGCGCCGTTGCGCCTTTTCAGCAAAGTAACGCCTCGCTGCAAACCCAGGTAGCGGACTTGCTGCACCCCACGCCGACGATAATTCCCGACCCGGTGACGATCATCAAGGATGTGCAGGCTCTGGCGCGCCTGGAGACAATCCAGTACACCGTGGAAAAGGTCATCACCGCGCAAGTTGGTCAGGGCGATTTCAGTTTTCTCTTCGGCGATAAATTACTCTTCGTGGCGCACGGCACCGTCATCGCCGGCATCGATATGGCAAAAATCCAGCCGGGAGACATGCAGCTTGAGGGGACCACACTCAACGTCCGCCTGCCGGCAGCCGAGGTGTTCGTCGCCACGCTGGACAACAATAAATCGTACGTCTATGACCGCGAAACGGGTATTCTGACCCACGGCGACAGCAATCTGGAAACGACGGCGCGCCAGGCAGCGGAGGACGAAATCAAAAAGGCAGCCCTGGACGACGGCATCTTGAATACCGCCCAACAAAACGCCGAGGCTTACCTATCCAAGTTTTTTGCAGCCCTGGGTTATAAAGATACAAATTTTGTGCACTGATGAAAACGCCCCGCAGTGGCTGCGGGGCGTTTTTGATTCCATATGTATCCAAGCCACTTAAACGCGTTCCGTCCAGGTGGGGTGATCGTATTTTTCGCGGAGCAGGGCCTGCGCCCGCGACAGTTCCGAGTCGCTCAAGGCGCTTTCTTCCAGGCGGAGGCTCAACTCGCTCTCGAATGCCTGTAGGAAGGCCTGCGCCGCCGTTTCCCAGGAGATGCGCCTGTTGAGCACGGTCTCCACGGTGGTGGCACGCGCCAGCAAACGGGTGGAAGCCGTCTTGCGGGTCGCCTCGTCGGAGAAGGCTAAAGCCTGGGTGATGCGTGTCAGGTCTCCGTAAAGCGGCAGCGACCCGTGTTGAAGCACCCCCAGTTTGCGACGAGCCTGGGCAGAGCCCATCAGCTTTTTCCCATGGACCACAATTTCATAAGTCGAAGGCACCTCGAAGCACACCGCCCCTTTGGCAGCGTCCAGCGCCGGGACATTCTCTTCCATTTCGACGGGTATATCCAACGCATGCAATGCCCGGATGAGCGCCTTCGCCAATCGATGGTAACTCTCCAACACGGTGCCTTGCAAGCGAGGTTCATCCGGCGGGGCGCTGACCGAGTAGGTCAGTTCGTCGGTGTGCAAAATCGCGCGCCCGCCGGTGGGGCGGCGTACCACCTCCCAACCGTGGGAGGTCAGGCGTTCCTTGTCCACGTCGGCAAAAGGTTGGGCGTAGCCCAGGGAAAGGCAGGGCGGCTCCCAGGCATACAGGCGCAGCGTAGGAGGCGCCGCACCGCGCCCGACGCTTTCCAGGATGGCCTCGTCGACGGCCATATTCCAGGGCCCGCGCGCGGCGGGCGTGAGGATCAATCGCCAAAGATCTGCCATGACTCAACGGGAAGAACGGATTTCGAAGCCGGATAACTCGCCGTCGGGTGTTTCCCATTCCACACGGACGTCGTCGACGCGCGAACTCGGCGGCCCCGCTTTGACCATCTCGACGAAAACCTCGACGCGCTCCTGCTTGCCTTCGGCCAGGCATTCCACCTGGTTCCAACTGACGTTGCGCACCCAACCGGCAACCCCCGCCTGACCCGCGATAAAGGCGACGAAGGCCCGAAACCCCACTCCCTGCACGCGCCCGGTAAACCAGAGATGGACGCATACGGTGTTATTTTGGTTTGGGGCTGTCGTCATCGCTTTCCTTTCTGAAGCGCAATCCCAACCAGAGAGGCGGCAACAGCACCACGGCCAGGATCAGCAGATAAGGCAATAGATTGACAAGGCCTCGCAAACCGCGGTTCTCGCCCAACACCTGGCTGCGCCAGTTGTTTTCGAGCTGGTCCAGCGGTTGTCCAAGAGCCTGCGCGGCGCCACTCTGACAATCCAGGCCGTTGGCGTAGGCTTGGAGAAGGCTTTCCAACCCAGATGCGCCGAACTTATCTATCAGATAGCGCGTAAACGACTCGGACTCTGCATAAGCAAGAAAAACGCCCGACATGTCGACGGGGAAAGAGTCGCACAAATCATTCAAGGGAATCAGCGTTCCATTTTGGACGGCCATGGAAAGCGCCGTCGGGTAGTCGGGATTCGGCGAGCGCTCCGCCACCGAAGCGATTCCCTCCTGCAACCAGGTCGGCAACTGGTCATAACGGCTTCCAACCCGATCATACGTCAGGATATGGGCCAATTCGTGTGGAATCTCGCGGTCCATGTCCACGCCCTGTTCGTCACCGGGCGAAATGGCAACCAACGCTACCCCAAGATCGGGGCTGGCTTCGCCGTCGACCAGCATTTGCCCCCCCAGGCTGAGCGCGCTTTGCAGGTCGGCAGGCGTGGCATAGATGTAAACGTCGATGGGGGCTGTGGGCAACGATCCGGGTAGAATCTGTTGCCCTTCCTGCAAGCCGGCCTGCGCCGCATCGAAGGCCTCCTGTCCGAAAGACAGGTCGCCAGCATACCAATGCAAGTGAATGTGGTTATCTTCGAGCGTCTGCCAGGGAAAACGATTATCGATGTAGTTGAAGGAATATTGTGCCGTGGTCACTTCCTGCCCGCCCTGAAACGTAACACGATACCAGAAAATCACAGGCGCAAACGGACGGATGGGCCCTTCGTCAAAGGTATAGCGATAGGTGACCTGTCCATCGCCTTGAATCTGCGCCTGCGCGGTATGTGTGTTGCTCTCGCCCTGCGCGCGGAACAAAATGACCACTTGCTGAATGGGCGTCGAGGCCGCCATGTGCGACTGGAACGTCACCTGCTCTCCAAACGCAAACGAGACGTGAATATCCGTCACCTGGACGGCACCCTGCGCTTGAACAGGCCAGACGGGAGACAACAGGAAACACAAAAGGAAGATGGAGAGGATGCGCTGCATTGATTTACCGTTTGGCGGTGAATAGTGAGAGGCTTGCGAGAAAACCTCCTGCACAGAGGGATAAAACCGGCAGGAGGGTATCAACAAAAGTAACCTGGAAAGGATAGTCCGGCTACAAGACCGGATGCGAAAAGCGGTTCTCCGGGCGCCGCCTACCACGGCTGTTCCCGGAAAACCAGTTCATTCATCATTGAGTTCGTCTTCGTCAGGATCGTAGGCCAACAAATCGAATCTCTCGGCATCTTCGGTGAAAGACAGATTGGCGAGTGCATCCTCGATATACTCGATGACATCTTCATCATCGGTCTGGTCGAGCAGCGCTTCGAGATAAGTGCGCACATCTTCCCCGCCAATTTGCGAAAGCGACCAGATCATGGCCTGGAGCACGTCATCGTCATCTTCCTCATCGAACATACCAAGCAGGACGGAACGGGCCGCGCTCAGCCCCAGTTCACCGGCTGCGACGACCGCCGCCAACCGAAGCTTCGGATCATCACTGCCTAAAGCCCCGACGACGTGATCCCGCCAACGAGGGTTGGCCGAACGCCCCATAGCCCACAGCGCAGCAGCTACCGCCAACGGATCGTGCCGGGAAAAGTTGGTCTCGATCAATTTCTCGACTTCCGGTCGGCTGGAATATCCCAGGGCCTCAAGCGCAGCATAGCGCAAGGCTTCCGGCGCATCCTCCTGCGCCGCCTGGATCAGGCTCTCCTCGATCTGGTTTTGCGTCGACTGGGAGAGGCGCTCCAACTCAGCCAAACGGACAAATTGTCCGAGCAGGCTGGCCGCCGCAGCGCGTGGAGCTACCGCCGGGTCGTCCGCCACGATTTCCACCAGGCGTGGAATCAAATGGGCGTCCTCACTCTCTTCGAGCAGTTCCAAAGCCAGGGTGCGCACCTGTGCGTCGCCATCGTCGAGCAGCGCACTCGCCAAAACATCGTACGAGACGAGCGTATCTTCTTTGAACCGTTCAACCAGGTTACGCAGCAGAATACGTTTACGGCGCAGCAGGACGCGCGGCCAAACCACCATCAGCGCGGCCAGGTTCGCGGGCGTCAGGTCGGAGAAATGTTCGAGGTAACGCGACGGGAAATTCGCCGACTCGTCGGTCAGGGCCTGGAGAATGGTTTGGAAGGAAACTTTCTGCGCCATGGTTTAAGGGAGGTTGATAGGGTTGATGAAGTCCATTACATTGACATAGACCATCAACAAGATCAACATCAGCAGGGCCACACCATTGATCAGATTTTCCACGTGCGGCGGGATGCGACGCTTGATCAGAATCTCAGGCAAAGTAAAGAGGATGCGACCACCGTCGAGCGCCGGAATGGGCAGCAGGTTGAGGAGACCCAGTGACATGCTCAAAAAACCAATCAAGGAGAGCGTGTCATCGGTTGGCTGCGCCGCAGAAGATGCAGCCGCATTCCCTGTGGACGAGGGAACAGCAGACTGCTGCTCGCGGGTCGTAGCATCCTGTTGAATGGCGGCGCCGAACATGTCGTACATCCCTTTCAACCCAATAAGCCGTGCATCACTGGGCGCAATCGCACCTCGCAGCACGCCGATAGGCAAGTATAGAATGACGGCTGCCTGGAGGGCCGTGACAGTTACACCCGACGTGAGCGATTCGACCAAACTAGCCGGGCGGGTAGGGTAGGTGAGGGCAACACCCAATGCGCCCTGTTGCAACGAACGGCTGGAGAGCGGTGTAGCTGTGATGTTGATATCCTTCCCGTTTCGTTGCAGTACCAACTGGATGGGTTGATTGAGATGCGCGCGGATAGTATTGCGGGCAGTATTCATATCGGTAATTGATTGCCCATCAACCTTGACAATAATATCGTTTGGCAGAATACCTGCCTGCGCTGCCGGCGAGCCCGGTTCCACCTGCGCCACCGATATCTGACCAGGAATTGGCATGCCCGTCTGGGCAACCATTATCGAATAGATGATGACCGCCGTTAACAGGTTCATCAGCGGCCCAGCGATCAGAACACCCAAGCGCTTCCAGGGATTGGCAGCAGCCAGCCCGCCCGGCACATCCGGGTCGTTCTCTCCCAACGGACGCACAAAACCGCCCAGCGGCAAAATGTTAATCGTAAATTCGGTGCCGGGCTCGATTTCATTGGCAACCCCTTGTAGTTCGATAGCGCCACGTTGTTGTGGCGTTACGATGGGAGCCTGCGAGGAATGAAGATCTGCCAACAGGTCAGGCATCTCTTGAGCCTCCGTCTCGCGCTGGACCAATTCGATCGTCCGCAGCACCATCTTATCGTCCACCAGATCAGCCGTCGCATGCACCTGCTTTTTCAGCGCGACGCTGCGCTCGAAGGGCAAATCGAAATTCGAAGGGATCACGATCTCCTGGTTATCAAGGACGAGCTTGCCTTTGGCCCGCCAGAAACGCAGCAGACGCGGCGGAAAACCAAAGCCGAATTCATCCACGGGAATCTTGAATAAGCGGGCCGCCAGGAAATGCCCGGATTCATGCAGGAAGATCATTCCCGCAAAGACAACAACGAATACAAGAAGTGTAAGCATAGTCTTCCTTTACTTGTGACCGTTAAAAAACACTTGCGTTGATTATATCTCGTTTTATCGGCCCGCTCTCGGCCATCAGACCGGCGCTTCCGAGGCCTTTACCACGGGAAATTCCAGAGTACCCAAAAATCCCGTTGTCGAAGCCGGGTGCTTTGTGGTAAAAAGGTCGTATGAATTCTTGGGATGTATTCGGCCACGATTGGGCTGTCGAGATGCTGCAAGGCCATCTCACACGCGGCAGCTTGCGGCACGCTTACCTGTTCACCGGGCCCACCGGCGTCGGGCGGCGGACGCTTGCCCTGCGGCTGGCCCAGGCGTTGAACTGTCCGAGTCCGTCTGCGCCCGGCGTACCCTGTTGCACCTGTCGCACCTGCCAGCAGATCGAGGCCGGACAGAACGCCGACCTGATGGTGGTGCAGGCTGAAAACGAGGGGGGAACGCTCAGGGTCGAGCAGGTACGCGAGGTGCAGAAATTCCTGTCGCTGCGGCCTTATTTCTCCGCTTATAAAGTTGTGCTGCTCTTACGCTTCCAGGAAGCCAACCTCAACGCCCAGAACGCGCTGCTCAAGACGTTGGAGGAAGCCCCGGATTTCGCCAGCTTGCTGCTGACCGCCGATAACGCCGAGCAACTGCTGCCGACCATCGTCTCACGCTGCGAGATTCTGCGCCTGCACCCGCTGCGCACTGAATCCGTGGCGGAATTCCTGGCTGCGCACGCTGTAGAGTCTGACAAGGCGCGCCTGTTGGCCCATCTCGCCGATGGACGGCCCGGTTACGCCTTGCGGCTCTCCCAGGATGAAAAGGCGCTGGCGTTCCGCGCCGAGAAGTTGGACGACCTGACCCGCCTGCTGGCGTCCAAAGGCTGGGAGCGCTTCGACTACGCCATGAAGCTCGCCAAAGACAAGGACGCCTTCCGACAGGCGCTGTTGGTCTGGCTCTCGTATTGGCGCGACGTACTGATGAAAACCTGTGACGCCAGCATCCCGTTGACCAACGCCGACCGCGCCAAAGAGATCGAGGCCCTGGCGCACAGCCTGGACATCCCCCGTGCGCGGCTTGTTACTGAAAAGCTGGAAAGAGCGGTAGAACAGCTCGAAAAGAACGTCAACGCGCGGCTGTTGGCCGAGGTCATTTTGATGGACTGGCCGCACCTCTCGCTTTAACCCCGTTTCGCAAATCAAATCCGCTCGACCGAGGCGCCCTCGTCATCGATTTCCACCCGCCAGTGGCCCAGTTCCTGGACTCTGTACTCGACGGACAGCCCTTCCTCGTCACGCTCCACTTTTTCCAGGTGCACATGGCGCCGAAAAGCGAAGGTGACCAACTCCGGATTCCATTCTCCCTGCTCGTCGGGGTCGTAACCTGCCGGCGGCTCGTGGATGCGCTGCACTTCGACCTCGTTGATCAGCAAGCGCAGGACGGCTTCGGGCACATCAACGGCCCACAACAGACTGGCGCGCGCCTGGTCTTCCAACTCCAGTTCGCGCTCCTCATTGTTCAATTCCCATTGCACGGGCGACCAGATGGCCGGAAGTTCGTTGACGTTCATGGTTTCGTAATCGACGGCTGATGGCATAGTTTATCCTTCCAAATAAATAAAATGTGGGCTCTTCGAGAATCAGTGGGATAAAGTAGATTTATGGGTTTCATCTATACCTTTCGATTTCAAGAGGCTTTCATTTACCGCCTGGCACTTCCACCAAAATCCCATCGAAACGGTCGAAATGTTTCTTATCGAACGTGCCTGCCTTTTCGATCCCCTCCTGCAGCATCCAGGCCGCATGATAGGCATCGATAAAATCGACGTTCTTCTCGGCATACCAGACGACCGCATGGGTAACCAGGTCCGCACCAGCCACGCGCAAACCCGGTGTATGCAGAATAGCAAGTACCTTGTCTCGAATGTCTTCGCGGGGCAGCTCGTAAAAGCTCTCCAATGTCCAGACGATCTCGGCAAGAACCAACTCGGTCGTGACCAGAGATACCTGTCCCTGTCTGGCGCGCTGCAAAAGGCCCTCGACCGCATCTGCCTGGGCAGGCACATCGTTCGTCAGATAGCGCAGGAACAAATTGGTATCGGCAAATATTTTTTCAGCAGCCACCCTTATCTCCCTCGTTTCGCCCGTTCTACAATCACCTGTTTACGAATCGAATCGAAATCCTGCGTCTCAGAAACCGGCACGCTCCCACGCAAGTCCATTAAAGTCTGCGTAATCGGTTTGATGACCACTTGTTCGCCATCCACGATAAACGCAATTTGGTCCCCTTCCTCGACATGAATTTTGCGACGTATTTCCTTCGGCAGGGTAATCTGGCCCCGGCGCCCAACTCTGGTGGACAACATGGCAAACTCCTTTTGACTGACATTTCTACTTTTGCCAGACTATCTCAATTATACCAGCACACTTTTCCAGATTCCACCAGCGTCTGTCACTTACTCCTTCAACCGCTCCGCCACCAGTTCGGCTACGTCCGACACCTGCATGGAAGCGTCGTCCGCCTTGGAAGCATCGTTCATCATCACCATGCAGAACGGACAGGCAACGGCCAGCGTCTGCGCACCGCTGGCTTTGGCCTCCGCGTAGCGCGTTTTGTTGATCGACGCCGTGCCCGGCTGCTCTTCCTTCCACATCTGCGCGCCGCCCGCGCCGCAGCAGAAGGACTGAGCCCCATGACGCGGCATCTCGATCACCTCCAACCCGGCAGACTTCAAATCCGCGCGTGGCGGCTCGAAGACGCCGTTGTGCCGTCCCAGGTAACAAGGGTCATGGAACGTGACCGTTCCCCCCGCCGATGAGTCGTCAGACCATTGAATTTTTCCCGCCCCAACCAGTTCGCTGATGAACTGCGTGTGGTGCAGCACCTCGTAATTTCCACCGAAAGCCGGATACTCGTTCTTGAGCGTGTGCAGACAATGCGGGCAGGTGGTCACGATGCGCAACGGACCTGGCAACCCGGCTGCCACTTCGTTCAAAACCGCCACGTTCTGTGAAGCCAAAGCGAAGAAGATGTCTTCACGCCCGGCGCGGCGCGCCGAATCGCCTGTACAGGACTCGTCCCGCCCAAGCACGGCGTAGTTCACGCCTGCCGCTTTCAAGATTTTGGCAAAGGCGCGGGCCGTCTTCTGCGCGCGCGGGTCGGTGGCCGGGGCGCAGCCCACCCACCACAGCACCTCCGGCGTTGGGTTCCGGGCAACGCTCGGCACGTCCAACCCCTCGGCCCACTGCATACGGTCGGCCTGGCTGACGCTCCACGGGTTGGCGTTGCGCTCCATGCCCTTGAAGGCATTCTCCAGTTGTTTCGGGAAGTTGCTCTCCATCAGCGCCAGGTTGCGGCGGATGTCCAAAATGTCACGCATGGGCTCGTTGCCCACTGGGCAGATGTCCACGCAGGCGCCACACGAGGTGCAGGCCCAAATCGCCTCGGCGGGAATCAGATCGAGAAGCGGACGCTGCATCCCGCCGCCCTGATTGAAATGATAGCGTTTGTTGATCTCCAACGCCGCCGGGCTAAGCACCTTGCCGGTGTTGTATGCCGGGCAAACCTCCTGGCAGCGGAAACACATGATGCAGGCGTAGGCGTCCACAATCTGCTCGTAGCCCAGGTCGCTGACCGTTGCCGCGCCAAATTGCTCGATGGATTGGTCGTCCAGGTCGATATAGTCCAACGCGCCGATGGATTTGCGTTCCGGCTTGAGCGCAAAGTTGATGGGCGCGAAAAACAGGTGCAGGTGTTTGGTGTAGGGGAAATAGGGCAGGAAGGCCACCACCGCGCCCAGCGACAGCCAGAACATGAGATGCTCGCCGAAGACCAGCGCAGCCGGATTCGTATGCCCCCATAGCCGGGCCAGCGTTGAAGCAAACGGCTCCCAACGGTCGGCGCTGCCGTTAAACGCCAGGGTGAAGGATTCGCCCAACAGGTGGGCCGTATTGTGCAGGAAGATGAAACCCGCCACGATGGCCGAATCGCGGCTGATGCCGGAACGCGCCTTCGGGTCGAGCAACGTCGATTCGCGTGTGGAAAGGGAATCGGGGCGTAAGACAAAACGGCGTATTTCCATCCCCACGATTCCCACCAAAATAGCGATATTCCCCACATCAGCCATTAGACGGTACGCATCCCCAAATCCGCCCGCCGACTGCAACAGGCGCAAACCGGTGTACCCGTAGAGCAAATCTGAGATGTTGATCAGCAGGAAGATCATGAACCCCCAGGCGATCAAACCGTGCAACAGACTGGCGCCCAGCCGGAAGCGCAGCACCGGTTGCAAGGTGACAAATTTATACAGTGCGCGCGCCGCTTTGCGCCGCACCAGTTTCCAGTTCGGGCGACCCTGGGCGGCGGCGATATGATCGAGAATGCGCTTCACGCCCCGCCAGGTGAAATATAACGAGATGACCACAGCCACGGCGAACAGGATTTTTTCGAGCGGTGTCAGCATGATCCCTCCACAGAAACTGGCGCGCGGGAGGGTGTCTCTACACACGTTCTCCCACGCAAGCGTGAGATATGCACTTCTTTAGTTTAGCATAGGCTGCGCAAGCAACATGCAATCCCCCACCGAACCGTCATTGACTGATGGCATTAACATAATCGACCGCCCCCGGACAACTCTGATCCAACAATGGAGAGACCGTGGCCCAGTCGAGGGGCGAATCAGGGTGATAAGCGCTTTTGAGCGCGTCCCACAGGCAGCCGGCCCCGGCGTTGTAGTTGACCAGTGTAAACCGCCACATGTCTTCATAAGAGACATTGGCGCCTGGCGCACTCCCGGTGACGTTTTGAACGACCTGACCGGCCTGCTCACAATTGGCAAGCAGTGTGTGTGCGAAGACGCCCACGCTGAAATCGGCCCGCGACAAGTCCAACCCAAAGGGACAGTCGGAGCAGGAGGCGTTCACTGTGCGGATTAAGGCACCGCGCAACAAGGCCTGTTGGGAAGATTTCAGATTGGCGTACCCCTTTTTCTTGCAAACCGACTGATCGAGTACCAGCGGGCAGAACTGGTCGTAGAACGAAGGATTCCACAGCAGCGCCGTATCTGCGCCATTTTCGGTCAACTGACCCAGGCCCACGTCTTTGCTGTCACGGAACACGCCCGGCCAGAACTGGCTCTCGCGGCTGAACAGGTTCTTGAGCAGTTGAGCAGGCACCTCGGTATCCTGCGCCACATTGAAGATCAAACCGTCAAAACGATTCTGCCACTCGTCCACGATGGGTTTGGCCGCATCGAGCCCGCATTGGCTGACGGAGCCATCGGGCAGGACGCCGTGATCGTCACAGGCGCTGATATCCACCACGCCCTGTGTAATCAGATTCCCGGCCAGGTATTCGTAGGGGATGCTGGAAGCCAGGTCAGCCGCGGATGTGGGCGTCGTCAACCAATTCGGCAACCCGTCCGTGGGCGGGAAGGCCTCCCAGGTCTGCGCACACGAAGCCACCGGTGCCCCCGTCCACTGCGAACTGAACACGTAGACATAGTAACGCGACGTCAGGCGTTCGCTGTCGTTCTTGCTATCGTCAACAACGCGGACGAGCGCATCGAAAATCTGGCTACTATCGCCGTAAGACGAATTCGCCCAGAACTGCATGTGAATGCCTCGATCTGATGTGGTTTGAAGATTGAAATCGCAGTGATCCCCCTTACAGGAAAACGGATCATTCCCGGCAATCCCCTGAATACCGGTAATCGACTCGTTCGGCAACGGCTCACTGGCCTTCATCACAAGCGTCGGCTGTTGGGTACACCAACCGTCCGGATCAGGGTTGCAACCTTTGAGCGAAAGATACACCTCTGGGGGCGGCAGCTTGACCACCACCTCCTTCTGTGCAGGCTTCGAGCCAACCGCCTGCAAATAGAAACCCGCGCATAGCGTCGTATCGTCCTGGCTGCACGGCTGAGAATTTGCCTTCCAAGCGTCGAAAACGTCAGAACCGCAGTTATTGTAAACGTCGTCGTCGGTAGGCAAGTCATCGTGATCGACCGTGAAATCACAACTGACCTGATTATCCTGCCAACTTACCAACCACCACTCGTACAGAGTGTAATTCACCTTGACGGTCGTATAACGATCCGGCCCCCGGGGGGTTGGCAACGGTGCAGACGCAGCCTTAACAGAACCAGCCTTGAGAAGTAATCCACTCAGGGAAAACAGCACAAAGCTGATCATGATCATCGATACAAGACGAAGAAAGTGTAGTCCCCGCATATGCTGAAGAATCCGTCCCAATAGTATACCGGACTTGTCGAATATTTGCACAAATTGGTATCCCCCAATTTTACTGCACCTGGCAGCGATTCTTGGGTTCTTTGGGGGTTCCCGTGGTAAGGGAGTGTGGGGGTGTAAGCGGCGCTTACAAGTGAAATTCTTGCCTACGTGTGCCTGCATTGGGCCGCAGGCACACGTAGGCAAGAATTTTTCGCCACGATTTTCCCTTCCGGTTTATCTGGGTCAGGATATTCCATTCACTTATCCTACGACCCGTTAATCAAACTGGACCAGCTCGATCAGGTTTCCTGCCGGATCATGAAACATGACCCAGTGCGCCCCGTTGCCTGACTCCTGGCCCCAAGGCAGACTCACCCCGTGCGCCTCGAGCCGCTCAACGGAGCTGGTCAGGTCATCGACGGCGATAGCCAGGAGCGGGAAACGCGCCGGGACGGTATCCTGTGCAACGCCAGGTTTGCCTTGCATGATAGCCAGGAGGCTGCCGCCCAGATCGAAGTGGGGCGCATGCCCATGGATGCTGAGCGGCAACCCAATCACATCACGGTAAAAATGAGCCGTCGTGGGCACATCTTCTGCCCATAACGTGACCACAGCCAGACGCGGCGTCATCGATCCCCGGTCAGTTGCAGACTTGTCGGCCCGTACTCCATCAATTCAATGGAATTACCATCCGGGTCGTTGATCCAGGCCTGACGCGAGTTATCCATACCGGTGCTAATTGCCGACACGTCCACGCCACGCGCTTTCAAGGTCTCACAGAACGAGTCCAAGCCGGTAACCTCCAGGCAGAAATGTTTGTAGCGTGTTCCCGCCGTCAGGGCTTCCACCTTACCGCCCCATTGTTTGACGGCCAGTTCCTGGTCGAAGACCTCGATGAAGGTGGAGTTTCCACATTCGAAGTAGTGACCGAACGGCTGCCCCTCATCGTTGTGCAGCGTGAATTTGATCTTCATGCCAAGCTTGTTCACGTAAAAGTCGATAGTACGTTCAAGGTCGTTGGTAAAAAAATTGAGGTGCGCTAATTGGCGAATCATTCGGTTTTACCTTCTTTCTCAAAGTTTGCCTTAAGTATACCCATCGCGGTCACAAATTGCACTTTTTCCCGAAGGACCCCTGGAGGCTGTATCGAGCAGGAAGGCACAATTTGTGACCGCGGGCATTCTATAAAACGTGCAGCCGACTACCCCGCCGTTACCGGTTCCATCTCTTCTTGTTTCTTGAACTGGCTCATATACAGGTTGTAATAGAAGCCGCGCCGCGCCAACAATTCTTCATGCCTGCCACGTTCGACGATCTCACCGCCGTTGACTACCAGAATCAGGTCGGCATTGCGGATGGTGCTCAA
Source organism: Anaerolineales bacterium (assembly GCA_046704785.1). GTDB lineage: Bacteria > Chloroflexota > Anaerolineae > Anaerolineales > Villigracilaceae > JBJKRF01. The sequence continues at coordinate 43,234 of JBJKRF010000092.1, forward strand.
ACGGTGGGCAATGACGAAGGCCGTACGGCCCTTAAGCAGTTCGATAAAAGCCTGTTGGATGACGCGCTCGGTGCGCGTGTCGACGCTGGAAGTGGCCTCGTCCAGAATCAGGATGCGCGGGTCTGCTAATGCAGCACGAGCGATGGACAACAACTGGCGCTGTCCCTGGCTCAGGCCAGAACCGCGTTCCCCCAACACCGTCTCGTATTTTTGCGGCAGGCGCTCGATAAAGCTGTCGGCGTGAGCCAATCTGGCCGCCGCCAGCACCTCCTCGTCGGTGGCGCTGGGGCGTCCGAAGCGGATGTTCTCCATCACGCTGGCGCTGAACAGGAAGGTATCCTGCAAAACGATGCCAATCTGTTTGCGCAGCGACTCCAACACCACATCCCGCACATCGATCTCGTCGATACGAACGGCGCCCTGGGTCACATCCCAGAAACGCGGCAGCAGGTTGGCGATCGTCGTCTTACCGGCGCCCGTCGGACCCACCAACGCAATAGTCTGTCCCGGCGCGGCAGCAAAGCTGACATCCTTGAGCACCGGTTCTCCGAGCTTGTACTCCGCCGAAACGTGGTCGAACTCGACCTTGCCCACAATCTGCGGCATCGTCATTGCGTTGGCTTTGTTTTGGACGCTGGGCGTCTCGTCAAGGATGCCGAAGATGCGTTCGGCGCCGGCGATGGCATTCTGGATATTGGTCCACAGGATGGCAATTTGCTGAATGGGTTGGTTGAAACGCTGGACGTAAGCCAGGAAGGTCACCACCAACCCGAACGTGACCGTCGTGCCAAGCAGAGTCTGGCCTTTGAGCATGTACCAGCCGCCCACGCCAGTGACGATCGCCAATGCCACGTAGCCCAACGCTTCCAAGGTTGGGGAAAGCGCTGCCGTGAACGAAACGGCGCGGATGTTGGCATCACGGTTGGCCGCGTTGACACCCTTGAACTGTTCGATGTTCTCCTCAGCACGGTTGAAAGCCTGCACCTCGCGCACCGCGGCAAAACCCTCCTGCAGCTCGGCGTTGACGTTGCCAATCTCCTTACGGCTGGTGCGGAAGGCCTTGCGCGCCTGATCTGAGAAGTAAATGGTCGCCAGCAGCATGAGCGGCGAAACCGCCAGCGAGAGTAACGCAAAAGGCGGATTACTGGCAATCATGCTGTAAGCCACCCAGACGAGCAGCAGGATTCCGCTGAACACGTTGACCAACGCAAACGAAATCGCCTGCTCGATAGCGCTGGTGTCGTTGGTAATGCGACTCATCAAGTCGCCGGCTTCATTCTCGGTGTAATATCCCAACGAAAGTTGGTGCAAACGCTCAAAGACTTCCACGCGCAGCGCGCGCAACACGTGTTGCCCCGACCACGACATGGTGAAGAACGTCAGGCCGTTGAGCAAAGAACCCACAATGAACAGAACGACCGTGATTGCGATCATGCGTACCAGCCCAGCATCGCGGTCGGTATTGGTCATGGCAGTCAACGCCGGGGAGACGAAGCCGCCGAAACGGTAGGCGCTGGCGATAATCCATTGCGTGCCCGATAGCGTCGCAGGGTCCGCCGTCATCCAGCAGACGGACTCAGAGTTCGTCGCCTGAGTGGAGGCTGCGGTGGAGAAAGAATCGAACTGGCTGGCCCCCATCGGCACCAGGAAACAGTCCGTGGCCTGCCCGATCAGTTCAGGCGTAGTGACCTGCGTCCAGGTAGCGATGACCACGAACACAACAGCCAGCAAAATCGCGGGCCAGAAACGTCCAAAGTAAAGACCCAAACGGCCAAGCGTATCGCTCAGGCTTCGGGGCTTGATCGTGTCCTGGTTGAGTAAGCGGGATTGTCCGCCGCCAAACATCATGGCTTAATTCTCCTCGAGCGCAGCTTCAGTCTCGTGCGCCAGAATTTGCGAGTTGTAAATCTCGGCATAAATCGGATCGTTTTCCATCAAATCAGCGTGCTTCCCGATGGCAACCACCTCGCCCTTATCCAACACCAGAATCTTGTCGGCTGTCATGATCGTACTGATGCGCTGGGCAATGACAAAGGAAGTGCGACCCTCCATCAGCTTATCGAGCGCTCCCTGGATGAGTGATTCGGTCGTCAGGTCGACAGCGCTGGTCGAGTCGTCCAAAATCAGGATGTGTGGATTGAGCAGCAGCGCCCGGGCGATGGCGATGCGCTGCTTCTGCCCACCCGAAAGCGTGGTACCGCGCTCACCGACGTGTGTATCGTATCCCTCCGGGAAAGACAGGATGAAGTCGTGGGCCTGCGCGGCCTTTGCGGCAGCAATCACGTCCTCGTCGCTGGCTCCTGGGCGGCCAAAAGCGATGTTCTCACGAATGGTGCCACTGAACAAGGTTGTCTCTTGCAGCACAATGCCAATCTGCTTGCGCAGTGAGTCGAGCTTCACATCGCGCAAATCATGGCCGTCGATGGTGATCTGGCCCTCGGTTGGGTCATAGAAGCGCGGCAGCAGGTTGATGATGGTGCTCTTACCGGAACCGGTTGCTCCCAACAGGGCAATGCGTTCGCCGGGGTTGGCCTCGAAGCTCACGGCATTCAGCACCGGGGCGCCTCCGCCAAAATAGCGGAAGGTCACATTCTCGAAACGGACGCGGCCCTGCACGTCGGGCAAATCAATCGCGTCCGGCTTGTCTACGATGTCCGACTTGGCATCCAGGATTTCGAAGATGCGGTCGGCAGACGCAGCGGCCTGCCCGAACTGGGTGATGATGAAGCCGAGTTGCGCCACCGGGAAAAACAGGTAAACCAGGTAGAGCGAGAATTCCTGCCATTCGCCGAGCGTCAACGTGCCGGTGATGATCTGTTTGCCGCCCACGTACAGGATGGCAGCCTGCCCCAGGTTGGCGATCATGAAGATGATGGGAAACAGGAATGCGAACAACTCGGCCACGTGGATGGCCTGCCCCATCAGGTCGTCTGCGGCAAAACGGAATTTGACCTGCTCCTGCTTCTCACGCGTAAAGGCCTGCACCACCTTGATGCCTGCCAGGTTCTCCTGCAGGATGGTGTTCAGCGTGGACAGCTTGATCTGCACTTTGCGGAACATCGGCTGGGCGGCGGCGCTGAAGATCATGAACATCACCAGCGCGACGGGCAGGATGGGCATGGCCGTCCAGGCCAGGGTGACGTTGGTGGCGAACAGGATGATCACCGTCCCCGCCAGCAGGATGACCGCGCCGACGAGTTGCAGCAAGCCCTGGCCGATGAACAAACGCACTTTTTCCACGTCGTCTGTGGCGCGGATCATCAACTGTCCGGTCTGGTTTTTGTCATGGTAGGAGAATGACAATTTCTGGATTTTGGCATACAGGTCATTGCGCATGTCGTAAGCCACATGCTGCGAATTGCGTTCCGCCCAATAAGCCTGCAAAAAGGCAAAGATGCCCCGCAACACCGCAAAGATCAGGATTGCGACGACAGCGGTGATCAACATATTCGGCGCGCCGTCTAAATTCGCATTCAACTGTGTTACAAGCTGCGTCTGCGTCCAGTTGGACGGGTAATCGAGCGCCGCCAAAATCTTCGGCAAGGCCTGGGCGGCATACGCTGACGGAATCTGCTTGAGCGCCTGGAGCACCTGGTCGGCAACGTAGCCCTGGGTCACCGCATCGATAATCCTACCGATCATGGTGGGGACGGCCAATTGCGCGAGCGTCGCAATCAACAGAAAAATATACGGTAAAGCGGCTTCTCGTCCGTAACGAGCCAGGTACTGGATCGCTCGTCCAACGGAACCATTTCCCGATGAACGGTTCCGACGGCTACGAAAAGCGGGTCGAGAGACAGAGGCTTGCATAGAAATCCTTTCAACGGAAAAGGAGCAGGAAACCCTGCTATTTAATATGGATTCTTCTCTGGGAATTAGTGGGATGAAGCAGATTTGTTGGGGTGTTTGGGGGGGGCCCCGCCCCCCCCACCCCCACAAAAAACCCCCAAACCCCCCAAAACCCAAACAACGGGTTTTTTATTTTTACTTAAAAAATAAG
>JBJKRF010000093.1:0-55290 GCA_046704785.1 Anaerolineales bacterium
CATGGCCTGTCGTGACATGAAGAGAGGTGGTTGCGGGCTTCGTTCCCGCTTTTTAATCCTGAATTATGCCACAATGACAGGCCACCTTCTTTATATTTGGTTGCGGCTGGAAGCCGCGCTATGATTAACATGCTCAACCAGCAGCCTGCCAGCGCCTACACGCCCGACTTGAGCCAACTGGATGCAATGATGCAGTCGATTGAGATTAAGTAAAGCAGAGAGTGTGTGGATTGTAAATGGTCCACACACTCTCCGTCATTCGTTTCTGGCTATCTTGTAGTAGCTCCTGAAATTATCGAGGAACCGAGCATAGCAACTTATTGCACCCGTAGAAGAATTTTCCCCTCTTGCCAGAGTTCTTCCAACTGATAATATTCCCGCATGTCCGGCGCGAACAAGTGCACGACCACGCCGCCGAAATCTACAATCACCCACCCGCCGGACGACAGGCCCTCTTGGCGACCCTTTAGCTTGTGCTTTTCGCGCACATCGTCCTGTAGGCCTTTGGCCAGGGCGTCTAGCATGCGGTCACTCGTTCCAGAGCAGATGACGAAAAAATCTGTAAAGATGGCTACGTTTTGCAAATCCAGCAAAACAATATCCTCCCCTTTTTTCTCTTCAAGTGCGTCGTCGATTGTATGAGCAAGGTCTATTGAGTTCAGGGTTCACCTCGTATGAAGAATTATCCCAACGGGGCGGTAGCTAACAAACTGTAGATCGGACCGTTGGGCCGCAGGTCGCTGCGCATCAAGTCGATTTGCCTTACCTGAAACGTGCCAAGAGCCCCAACGACGTTGTTTCCCAATGTCGTGCGGATCGTTTGTAAGTCGGTGGGGGAAATCTGATCGCGAATGCGTCCAATGGTCAGATGTGGCGAGAATGGCTTTTCATCCGTCGCATAACCCAGCTTTGCAGTCGCCGACTCGATTCCATGTTGCAGACGACTCAGAGCCGGCGGCGCCTCCAGACCGATCCAGATTACCCGTGGCCGTTTTGCCGTTGGAAAGGCGCCCATTTGGCCGACCTGAACCTCGAAGGGCTGATGGAGCCCGGCCTCTGCCTGGAGCGTCTGTGTCAGCAGTTCAACGTTCGCCGGGGAAATCTCGCCCAGGAATTTTAATGTCAGGTGGATGTTTTGGCTGTCTACCCAGCGGATACCACGTCCGCCCAGTTTTTTTAAAGGGGAAATTTCGCGGACAATTGCTTGTCGGATGTTTTCTGGAATTTGGATGGCAATAAAAGTGCGGATTAAACTCATATAGCGCTTACTGGCTTCCCGTTACTTTATCGACAGCCTGCTTCAGATCGAGAAATCCGACGGGTTTCGTCAGATAGACGGAGGCTCCTGCATCCATCCCAGACTTGATATCGACGGGCATGCTTTTGGCCGAGACCACGATCACCGGAATCTTGGCTAGCGTTGGTTCGCGACGCATGTAACGCAAAACCTCCAGGCCGGAAATATCTGGCATCATAACATCCAGAATGACCACGTCTGGCATTTCTGCAGTAATGAGCGAGATAGCGGGTTCACTGGAATAAGTCTTGACCACGCGAAACCCGTTGACACGCATCATTTCTGCGAACATCTCGGCGGCATCTGGCTCATCTTCAACAACAACAACGGTTCTTTGTGGGTCCATGAAAGGTCGACACTCCGCATTGCTATGGCTAAAAATAGCATATTCCCCATGAAAAGACAAGGGTTCTTCGGGGATGGTTGCCCATCTTTGTTGTCGCTTCCGAAAGGTTGCGACATCCTCTTGTAATATGGCTTTATACATCCAACAAAAAGAGAAATCAGGGTGCGGCGTACAACCCTGATTTCCTATCAATGGTGGGCGCGGAGGGACTCGAACCCCCGACCTCATGTGTGTGATACATGCGCTCTAACCAGCTGAGCTACGCGCCCGGGCGGACGAGATTATAGTCGAGGTCAAGCGGTTTGGCAAGGTCGACGAAAAAGCGTGTGAATCTGTTTCGTCATAGCGATTGCCGAAGAGCCAAAAGGCGTCCGAAAGGTTTATGGTGGTGGAAGGAACTGCCACGGGTTGACTTTGCTGTAAAGGGTGTGCATCAACTCGAAATGCAGGTGAGGCCCCGACGAATTCCCGGTGCTGCCGATGGCGCCGATAACCGTTCCCTGATCCACGCTTTGGCCACAGACCACATCGATCCCACTCAGGTGGGCATACAACGACTGCCAGCCGTTGCCGTGATCGACCATGATCATGTTTCCGTAGCCCCAGTCGTTCCAGCCGGCATAGACGATTACGCCAGCGTCGACGGCCCAAACAGCCTCGCCAGTGTTTCCGGCAATGTCGATGCCGCGGTGGATGGGAGTGTAATTGTAGCCGGAAAGATAATGGTTCTTCGACGGCCAGATGAACGAGCCGGTGCCAATGGCGCCGCCAGTGACCGGCCCGCAGGAACCGGGCCCCAGCACACGCGCCACCGCCGGGTTTGAGCGGGTAATGCCTGCCGGTGCGCTCCATGAAACCAGTTCGCGCGTCCCACCGGGGATGATCAGCCAAGTGCCCGGCTTGATATTCGGATTGGAATAGTCGCCGACTGTCTTGGCGTCCAATTTGTTCGGCGGATAATTAACGATGTCATCCGGCTTGACATTAAAAAACTTTGCCACGCCGTTCAAGCCGTCGCCGTCCTGCCACTGGTAATACGTTCCGTCCACTGGCAGAATATTCAATACGTCGCCGACTTTCAGATTTTCCGGTGTGTCATGCAGCAGGTTATAGTTGCCGAAAAGAATTGTTTCGGGCTTCAAGCTGTATTTGTCGGCAATGCTGATGACCGTATCGCCTTGTTGAACGGTATATTTGATGATGTCTTGGCGCGGGCGATTCGGAATGGTCGTGTGTATCACCGCATAGCGCGGAATCCCCTGTGACTCTTCCGAAACTGGCTGGACTGCCTGGCTGACAACCACGGCGGGGGTTGCGGTGGGCGCATCGGCCAGTGCAACGCTGTCGGGTGATACGTTTCGGTAAAAAAGCTGCATCAGCCATACCACAATCAGTACGCCAACTAACGTCAGGAATGCCGTCCCGACGTGCGTGAACGTCTCGCCTATGCCCAACCGCGCCAGCGCTTCCATCCAGTTCGTGAACGTGCTTCGTCCTTTGGAATCCTCAAGCGCCTCCTCGGACGACTTATCTTCTTGCGGTGCTTGTGGTCTCATTTCTGGGAATTCTTCACTCATCCTCATTGCCTATGGGTAAATCCGTATCTTTCCAATTTGCCAAGGGGGCAGGACTGCCCGTCCTGCAAGTTTCCCCATCGGACTGAACCAACGCATGGGGCGCATGATAACACCTCGGAAAAGGAGCGTCAAGCTGACCCTTAAGCCAAGATGAGACGTCACCGCCTCGTTTGCGCCTCTGTTTTATCTGGCGCGGCACGGAATCAACCCACCCGTAGACGCACCGTCGGATTAAGCAGATGAATCCCCCCGATGACGGCCAGGCATAGACCGCCGCAAATCAGTGCTGTCACGCCAACGTCCCAGGTTTGGGCCATCCAGCCAATGACCAGGCTGCCGAACGGCGCCACCCCCTGGAGCGCCCACAAATAGGTGCCAAACACGCGTCCGCGTAGGTTGTCCGGCACGTCCACTTGAATCAGGATATTCATCATCGCCAATTGAATGACCGAGCCCCAGCCAATGACGGCGATCAACAGGTAGGTGACGGTTGTGTTGCGCGTCAGTCCGATTCCCAGCAGGGCCAGGATGAACGTCACCTGGCCGACGATCAGCAGCCAACCCTTCCGGCGCGTGTCATACGATGCCACCAGGACGGACGCGATCAGTGCGCCCACGCCTTGCGCCGTAAACATGGCGCTGTTGCGCGCTGCTACGATGGCGTCAGTATCGCCAACCTGTCCCAGCAGGTCCTTGGCGATGGCCGGAATCTGCTGCACGAAGGGAAAACCGATGAATCCGATGATCCCGGCCATGAGCACGATCAGGCTGACCAAGGTGTTCTTCAGGATGTAGCGCTGCCCTTCGCGAAAATCGTCTGCCCAGTTGGCGGTGTTGGCCTCGAGACGCGCCTGGAAGGGGGTCTGCACGAAGAACAGACCGATGATCACGAACAGGTAGCTGAGGCCGTTGGAAAAGAAGGCCCAGCCCTCGCCACGCTCTCCAAGCAAAACCAGGAAGGGCGCAGCCAGCGTTGGCCCCAACACACGCGCCAGATTGAACACCGTGGACTGGAGTGCGATGGCGTTGGGCAGCGACTGCTTGCCCACCAGTTCAATCAACATGGCCTGGCGCGCGGTAATCTCAAAGGCGCTGGCAGCGCCCAACAGGAAGGAGAGCAGCACAATGTGCCAGATTTGCACCACGCCGGTCAACGTCAGAAAGGCCAATACCAACGCCTGCGCCATCTCGATGGTTTGCATCCAGATGACGACTTTGCGTTTGTCGAGTCGCTCCACGATGACGCCGCCCGGAAGCGCCAGCAGCAGGGTGGGCAGCATGCTCGAAAAACCGATCAGCCCCAAGTCGAAGGGGCTGCCCGTCAACTGGTAGGCCAGATACGGCTGGGTCGTATTTTGCATCCAGGTGCCGATCGACGAAAGGAACTGGCCGACCCAAAAGATGAGAAAATCCCGCGAGGCCAGCGCGGGATAGCGGTTGATGACCCAGAATTTGAAATGCATTCCAGGGCCTTTTTTAGTCGTGGGCGGGCAGTACCAGTTCGGGACGGTCGTTGGCCGGGCTGTTGACCAGCGTCGAAACGGGATGCGCCGTCATTTCATCGGCGGGGTAGGGCGCCAGTAAGGCTTGCAACTCGTCCGGCTTGTGCGCTGCCGCGTCTATCCATTTCGCGTAGTCAATAGGGCGCAAGATGACCGGCATCCGGTTGTGCAGCGTGGACATCAGTGCATTGGGCGTCGTGGTAATGATGGTGCAGGATTTGATCTGCGAACCATCGGGCGCGTGCCACTCATCCCACAGCCCGGCGAAGGCGAAGGGCCGGCCCGAGGCCAGACGGATGAAGTACGGCACCTTGAGCTTCGTTCCCGGCTGCAACTTCCACTCGTAGAAACCGTCGGCGAAGATCAGGCAGCGGTGGTATTTGTAGCTGCCGCGAAAGGACGGTTTTTCGCCCAAGGTCTCGGCGCGGGCGTTGATCAGGCGCGAACCGATGGTCGGGTCTTTGGCCCAACTCGGAATCAGCCCCCAGACGAAGTAATCGGCGGCGTTCTTGCCATCGTTGGGCAGTACCAGCACCGGCTGGGTGGGGGCCACGTTGAAACGCGGCCCACTCTCCGCCGGGAAGGAAAAGGCCGGGAAAGCATCCTGCAACTCGGCTGTGTCGACCGTCAAGGTAAATCGTCCGCACATACGAAATCTCCTTAAGAGTCTTTCTTGCTTACTGCTTCACAGTTGCTAATTTGCTGAACCTTATTTCCCCGAAATGCCGCCCTCGGTCAGCGCGCGCAGGTCCGACAGGGCCGCCAGGATTTCATCGGCGCTGACGGGACGATCCTCGTCGCGGTGCCGCAGCGCGCTGCTTTGGGCTTTTTCCACGGCCAGCTCGCGGATGGATGCGTTTTTGGCCAGGGCCTCCTTGACCAGCGCCGCGCCCTGGCTGTAGCCGATCAGCGGGTTGAGCGCGGTGACGATGATGGCGTTCTTTGACAGCCAGCCTTCGGCCTTCTCGCGGTTGGCCCGCAAACCCTGGATGGCGCGCGTGGTGAAAGCCTGCACCGCGCCAATGGTGACCTGCATCTCCTCGAACAGGTTGTGCGCGATGATGGGCATCATCACGTTCAGCTCGAGTTGCCCGGCCTGGACGGCCATTGCCACGGCGGTGTCGCAGCCGATCACGTGGAACATCGCCATATCGAGCATTTCGGCCAATACGGGGTTCACCTTGCCCGGCATGATCGACGAACCGGGCTGTACGGCTGGCAAGTGGATTTCATCCAGGCCGGTGGACGGCCCGGAGGCCAGCAGGCGCAGGTCGTTGGCGATGCGGATCAACGTCAACGCCAGTGTGCGCAGCGAGGCCGAGAAATCGACAGCGTCGGCCATGGACTGCATCGACTCGAACAGGTTGTCGGACTCGTAGAGAGTCAGTCCCGTCAGCGCCGAGAGCTTTTTCACCATTCGAGCGTGATACTCCGGGTGGGCGTTCAATCCCGACCCGACGGCGGTGCCGCCGATTCCCAGGCGGCGCAGCCCCTCGGCAGAGCGCTGGATGCGCCCGGACTCGCGTTCGACCGCCTTGGCGTACGCGCCGAACTCCTGCCCCAACCGCACGGGGACGGCGTCCTGCAGGTGGGTGCGCCCCGATTTAACGATGTCGTCAAAGGCGGCGGCCTTGGCTTCCAGCGCGGTTTGCAGACCCTTGAGCGCGGCCAGCAACTCATCCAGCCGCCACAGCGCCCCCAGGCGGATGGCCGTCGGGATGGTGTCGTTGGTCGATTGCGCCATGTTGACGTGGTCGTTGGGATGCACGTAGTATTGTCCCGGCGTGCCGCCCAAAATTTGCGTGGCACGATTGGCGATCACTTCGTTGGTGTTCATGTTGTGACTGGTTCCGGCGCCGGCCTGGAAGGGGTCCACCACGAACTGGCCGTCCCATTTTCCGGCGATGACCTCGTCTGCGGCCTGTTGGATGGCCTGCACCAATTGTTCTGCGCTGAAATGCTTGTCATCCACTTCGCGGTCGTTGAACAGGCCAAGCTCGAAATTGACCTCCACGGCGGCGCGTTTGACGGTGGCGATGCTCCAGATGAAGGCGCGCCATGGGCGCAGTCCGCTGATGGGAAAATTTTCCACGGCGCGTTGGGTCTGTGCGCCGTATAGCGCTTCGGCGGGCACTTTGAGCTCGCCGAGCGAGTCCTTTTCGAGACGGAATTCCTGAGTCATGCAAATCCTCCTGGCGTGATGCGGTAATGGTACCGCCCATATCTCCACGTTTATTCCTCGGTGGAGAACCTGTTTTTAATGATTGTGGCGCGGCGTAGGCGATGGGGGGCGGGGCGTTTCAGTCGGTTTGAATTTCGTTGCCGTGGGTGTGGGCGTGAAATAGCGCGGCGGAATGAAGAAGAAGAACTCCATGGTCTTGTCTTCCTGCTTCATCGTGCCTTCCGGGTCGGTGACCTCGTAGAACGTCACGCCGGGGTTGAGACCAACAGGGTTCCCTGCCTGGTCGACCAGTTCAATTTGCTGGTCGATTTTGTCGCGCACCCAACGTCCCTTGATCATGCGTCCATCGCGGAAAACATAGGCATCGCCCGATCCGATCAGTTTGATATCGAAGACCTGGTCGGCGCGATCGAACTGGTTATGGAAAAGGTGCGGTACGACCAGTTCGACGACGTTGTTGGCGGTGACCTGCTGGTTGGTTAGTTTGTCGATCAGCGGCGTGTAGACCTCCGCCTGGCCGTTCAAGGCGTCAACGGCGTCCGAATAGCGCAGGTAGAGGTTCTTCGTCGGGTCATATTCCCAATCATTGTAGCAGTAGCTGGAATAATGATTGAAGATTTTGGTAATTGCCGTGCCAGACCAGTCTGGCAGTAAGCCGTACGTGAAGGTTGGACGTAAGTTCTGACGGCTGTTATCCCGCAGCATGGGGCCGACCCCGGCGGTGTTCACGAAATAGTTGTCGAAGCCCTGGATGGCTTTGTCACGGCATAGCGGCGGGCAGTTGTCGTCACGCGGCATGAAAAGCAGGTAGTACAGGCCTGGACTGTTGAGTAGATAATTACGCACGCGCAAATCTGCGCTGGCGAAGACCAGCGAGGCGTGGTACATGCGCATGATGTGTTCGTCGAAATAGCGCCCGGAGCGCACCGGCCCTGCCATGGAGGCGTCCTGACCATAGAAGACCCCGATGAAACGGGTCAACCCGTCTTCGATGTAGTATTCATAGACGACATCGGCTTTAGTCAGGCCGTATTGATAGTTACGTACACTACGAGGAAAATTGGTGATCTTGACGGACACCGGGCGGCGGTTGAGCAAGGAGGGATCCGCGACTTTCAAGCCGGTGATTGGATCGATATCCGCCGAGACCTGGTTTGGGTTCACGCCCGGCAGCGGAATCGGCGTGATGGGCGTGCGGGTTGGCGGGATGGGAGACGGGGTGACCGGTCGGGGAGTCACCGTCGAAGCGCTGAACGTAGGAGTAAGCGACGGCAAGGTGGGCAGAAGCGTAACCTCACTGGTCAGGTTTGCTGCTGAGGCGCGTCCGGTGTTCGAAAAAACATATTGGAGCATGCCACTGTTGAGCGCCCAAATCAGGAACAAACCGCCCAGGACGATAACCAATCCCCAAACGACCAGGACGAAGAAGCGTAGATGGGATGCTTTCACTGTTGGTGATTATACCTGCTTCTGTTGGAGTTCGGCTCCCAGAGAGCCAAAATTATTGGGCAGCGCCGGCAGGCGCCAGGAAGCGCGCCCACCAAAATCCGGGCGATTTCTCTTGGACGTAAGAGGCGGTGGTCATGATGTGCACCCAGGTGCTGCCGGGTTTGAGCGCAAACGGATTCCCGTTCACGTCCACGAAGCGGATCGGACGGCGCTTTCCCGTCGTTTGTTCGTAGGTGCCGGCTACCGTTGTCCATTCGACGGTGTACATCTGCCCGTCGCGGAAAGCGTACGCTGTGCCTTTCTCACCCTCGTTCAGGTTGATGTCGATGATGTACGGGCTGATGACGGTGTGTTGCGCAATCATCACGATCACGTTGGAGAAAGCCAACTGGCGACCCGTCAGGCGGTCGTTGGCCGGGTAGAACTTGCCCGACCCGTCGGCCTTGTCCTCGTAGCGCAGGTACTCGCCCGAAGCGGGATCATATTGCCATTCGGACTGGTTCAGGTAGCTGTAGAAGATTTGCAGTGTAGCGGCGGGGCTGCCGCCGGCAGGTGCCTGATCGCTGAAAAGATTGCCGCTGTAATTGAAGTTATCGTCGGGACGCTTGTTTTCCTGCGCAATCTTCTCCAGGCGTGTCACGTCCAACATGGCGCTGTTGATATTACTGGAGTCGTTTCCGAAAACCATAGCGCAGCCGCGCAGCTTGTCGCGGATTTGGTAGGTGGCGCTGGCGTAAACCAGGCAGGAATTCTGGAAAGCGTCACGGATGTAGACGTACGGCAAGCGTCCTGAGCGAACCGGCCCAACATTTGCGTTGGAATTCGCCGCGCCGGCAGGCGTTGCTTCAACAGTTTGGAGCTGGCCGTCGGGGACGGTCAGGCCTGCGTCGACGGAATTGTCGTCAACCTGGACGACCCGTTTCGGCGTCAGGCCCGTCGCGGGGTCGGCGTCGCTGTCCAGGTGGTCGTCGCCGGCGTTCGCCTGCGTGAAGGCTAACCCGTCGGGTAGGACGAAATGAATGCGGTAGGACGTCCCCGCTGTGACGTTGAATCCGTAAAAGCCGTTCGAGTCTGTGCTGGTGGTTGCCAACGTATTCCCCGTGGCTGCATCCACCAAATCGACGCATACTCCGCCGACGCCGGGTTCGTCCACATCCTGCAAACCGTTAGCGTTGACATCCCACCAAACCCGATTGCCGAGGAAGGTGCCGGTCTGGTCGAAGGGCCCCTGCCGGACGTCGCATGAGCTGTTGAACTGCGGTTCTTGCTGCGGATAATCGCCGTAAAACGTCGCCAGGAAGCGCGTCATGCCCTCGGCGATGTACATTTCGAAGACCCAGGGCGAGAAGGATAGCCCGGCTTGCGGGCGCGCCGAAGGCGGAAAGTCGGTAATGGAGACCAGCACGGCGGGGAATTGGAGCAAGGAGGGGTCTGCGACGGGTTCCCCATCGAGCGGATTGTAATTGGCGGGAATGTTTTGCGGATTGGGGCCAACGTTCGTATCTGCAATGGACGTGGCTGTGGCTGTTGGTGTAGGCGCAGCTTGTGTGGCGGTTGTAGTGGAAGTGGCGACGGAATCGCTTTGGGCGTTTTTCGTACCGGTCGGTTGGGCGTTTGCGTTTTGTTGAACGGCCTGGCCTGAAAGGCCGCAACTCAGGCTGACGATAATCAACATGCTGATGACCAATAAAGTGACTCGATTTGTTTTCATTGGCTCTTCCTTTTCACTTCCATTTCTCCGGGAATCGCCATGGCGGATTCTTGGTTCGTTGGGAATCTGCTACTCCCTTACTACGAGAAATCCCAAAGAACTGGATTCTTCTCAAGGCGTTTGGGGGCCCTGGCGGGGTTCCTTTTGCCAGGCTTCCCGGATGCGCTGATACGTCTGCTCGAGGCTCTCCGGCAGTACGCGCACCTCGGCGACCGTTGACATGAAATTCGCATCCCCGCTCCAACGCGGAACAACGTGAATGTGGACGTGCCCCGGCACGCCTGCGCCAGCCGCCTCGCCAATGTTCGCGCCAACGTTGAAGGCCTGCGGATTGTAAACTTTGCGCAGCACACCCATAAACTGGGTGACCAGTTCCATCATCTCGGCGCGAGTATCCGGGTCGAGCGTCTCCAGGGAAGGCTGGTGCGCCATCGGGGCTACCATGAGATGCCCGCTGGTGTAGGGAAATTTGTTCAGGATGACGAAGGCGCGCTGTCCGCGTGCAACGATCAGGTTTTCCGGCCCGTCTTGCTTGGCCAGTGCATTGCAGAAGACGCAGCCCGCTTCTTTCGTGTTATTTTCGATGTACTTCATGCGCCAGGAGGCCCAAAGACGTTTCATAGTGTTTTCCATTTTACCCGATGCTGCCCGTGCCGTTTATCGTCCTGTGTTCCTAGCAGAGCCTACAGTTTTGTCGGGAGGGGTTGACCTGGCTTCCCCTTTGTCGACGCACGCTGGAAAGTGAGTAGATGTATACTAGTACCGCAACTTCCTTAAGTTGTAGGGTTGCATTCTGAATTTCTTCCCCGAAAAACAGGTCTTGCGCTCTCCACTTCATAAAGTTGTGGCACTAGCGAAGAACCATTGGCTTTGAAACGGAGGTGCATGATGATATTGGCTCGACAAGGTTTTTTCAAAGATGAACTGGGGCGCACCCTCATCTTGCGTGGCGTGAACCTGGGCGGCAGTAGCAAGGTCCCCTTTCACCCCGACGGGGCGACCTTCCGTCGCGAGGGCTTTTTCGACCACCGCAATGTCTCCTACGTTGGACGGCCTTTCCCGCTAGAGCAGGCCGACGAGCATTTTGCCCGCCTGCGCGCCTGGGGCCTGACTTTCGAGCGCCTGGTAATCCCCTGGGAAGCCATCGAGCACGCCGGGCCGGAACTGTATGACCGGGAATACCTGGATTATCTCTACGCCGTCGTGCGCAAGGCGGGCGAGTATGGCGTCAGCTTGTTCGTCGATCCGCACGAAGACGTTTGGAGTCGCTTCTCGGGCGGCGATGGCGCGCCCGGTTGGACTCTCGAAGCTGTCGGGTTCGACCTCACTCATTTCAAAGCGACAGGCGCTGCCGTTACCCATCAAGAATACGACGGCGTGCTGCCGCCCATGCTCTGGCCGACCAATCACGGCAAGCTGGCTCCCGCCACGATGTTTGCGCTTTTCTGGGCAGGCAATGACTTTGCTCCGCGCACCACGATCGATGGCGTGCCGGTGCAGGACTATTTGCAGAATCATTTCATCGATGCTTTCGTGGCAGTGGCGAAGCGGCTCAAGGGGTTGCCCAACGTAGCCGGATTCGACACGTTCAACGAGCCTGGTACCGGTTACATTGGCAAGGCGGATTTGAATGCGCCACCGCCGGGCTTCAAGATTGGCGAGATTCCCACACCTTACCAGGCCATGTTGCTGGGCGCAGGCTTCCCGCAGGAAATAGACCTGTGGGACTTCCGTGTCAAGGGCCCAGAACTGGTGGGCAAACGATGGGTCAACACCGGGCGTGAACGCGCCTGGTTGCCGGGGCGCGAGTGCATCTGGCGCGAGCATGGCGTCTGGGACGTGGGCTCGGATGGACAACCCGTCCTTTTGAAGCCCTATTATTTTGCCAGGCCCAGTGACCGTACCATCGATTTCAACCGCGACTGCATCAAGCCCTTTGCCAATCACTTTGCTGCCGCGCTCCAGGCGGTGGAACCTCGCACTTTGATTTTTATGGAGACCAACCGTCGCCAGCCTCTACCGGCATGGAGTTCGCAGGATGCGCCTAACCTGGTTTCGGCGCCCCACTGGTACGACGGGACGGTGCTCTACACCAAGAAATTTAATCCACGCATCGGCAGCGACCTGCACGGCGGCAATCTGATCTACGGTGCCAGAAAAATCCGCGCGGCGTACGCGCAGCAACTCCACGAATTCCAGCAAAAGGCGTTGGAACAACTGGGCGGCGCGCCGACCCTGTTCGGCGAGGTCGGTATTCCCTTCGACCTGGACGACAAGCACGCTCTGCGCACCGGCGACTTTTCTATGACGGTCAAGGCCATGGAACGTAGCATGCGTGCCATGGACGATGCGCTGGCCTCTTTCACCTTGTGGGTATACACAGCCGACAATACCAATGAGCATGGCGACCTTTGGAATGACGAGGACCTGTCCATTTATAGCGCCGACCAGCGCACCGACCCGACAGATATCAACTCCGGCGGGCGGGCCCTTGAATCGGTGGCGCGGCCGTATGCGCGTGCTATCGCCGGAGAGCCGCTGCGCATGTCTTTTGATCTGCGTTGGCGCAAGTTCAGGTTCGAATTTCGCCATGACCCGGCTTGCGATGCCGCAAGCGAAATCTTCATCCCAGCTTATCAATACCCGGACGGGTATCAGGTGCGTGTTTCGGATGGACGCTACGAAATCGACGAGGCGACCTATACCCTGCGCTACTTCCACACGAGCGAGAAGGCTGTGCATGTTGTGGAAGTCAGGCCACGGAAAGAAAAATAGGAATCCCGCCCAGGACGCTCATGATTTTCAGATTGACTTACGGACGGGGGAAGTTTAATGACATTGATTATTGTTATTACAGACCGGCAGCGCAAGTGGGCAGCTTAACGGCGCATCCGGCCAACGGCGCTGGAGTCCCGGTTGGCCTTTCACAACCACGGCCAGGGCCTGGACGTAGTTCGGATTCTCGCAGCCCAGCACGATCACGTCGGCGGCGTTTGGGATTTGTGGCGAGTCGAGCTCCGGTAAGACCACCGGGACGGACTTTTGCGGGGTCAGCAGTAAAAAGTCCAGGCGGGGGAAGCCTTTTTGGCGGATGACAGCGTCGGTGAAATAGAGTATGTCGTCCCGACCGTAGAAGCGCGGGTAGAGCGCCCGTCCGGCATAGATGACCCCATTCTGCCCGATGAACGACTCAAGCGTGGCCTGGTCCACACCAAGCGCCCTGGCATACCCCCCTTGTACGATTTCTCCTGTCAACTGCTTCGGACTGACGGCTGGATAGCGCCGCGGGAAGAGGTGGCCGGAAAGCGGCACCATCGCGCCGACCAACAGACAGGTCAGGATCACGCCCAGGCTACGCCGCCAGGGATGGGGAAGAACGGACGCAGGCGGGGCCATGCTCTTGGTTTGCTGCGCCGTTTTGGGTTGTATGCCAAGCAAAACGGCGGCAGCTTCTCCTACGGCGACGAATCCCAGAAGGTAGTAAACCAATACGACCCAATCGACGGGCACCAGATAGCGCCCACCGGATGTGCGCCCGAGCGCGTTGACCGCCTGGTAAGCCAGGAAAAAGACCAAGGGCGCCAGACCTGCCGCCCGGTTTTTGCGCCAGGCCCATGCCAATCCCAGGCTGAGTAGCAGCAAATTGATGGGAATGAAGACTTTTGCCGAGGCGCTTAGATGTCCGTCCCAATACGGTTCCCAATACGTTTCTCCGTCTTTGACAACGGTGCGTAAGTCTTCGTTGACAAAGGAGGCCGGTAACCCCAAAAAGGACATGACCAGGTTGTTCAGAAAATTATCCTGCGTGAACGCCGCCACCGACTTGGCAAGCGTTGCTGTCGCAGATGGAGGTTGCGATGGCTCTGTGTTGGCCGGCGCTGCCGCTGCCGCATGCGTCGGTTGCGCCGTCGGCTGTGTCTCCATCGTTGGAGTCATACCTGCGGACGGAGTTTGTGGCTGGGCGAGAGTTGCCGGCGCTGCTGGCGTGGTCTCGCTGTAGCGTTGCTGGACCACTGAACGAATACGCGATAGATACAGGCCCGAAGCCGAGCCGGGATGGGTCGCCAACCAGGGCAACAGGCCGGACACGCCCGCGGCCAGAACCAGCCCGACGATGGCCAGCATCGCCTTGCGCCGTTTTCGGTACAGCCACGCAGCCGCCAGCAAGATCAGCCCGATAATCGGCAGGGGATGCGGGCGCAGCATGGTCGTCAGGCCCAGAACGCCGGCGGCTGCCACGCCAGCATGCCATTTCTCGTCGGGAGCCTTGAGCCATTCGACCACCAGCAGGGTCAGTAGGAGCATGCCGATGGCCGTGGGGAAATCGGTCAGCAGCAGCTTGGTGTGCGAGGTATCGATCCAGGCTCCGCTGACGATGGCGTTTGCGCCGTGCAGTGCCCCCAGTACGGCCAGTCCAAGGCCCGCTGCCCGGTTGGAAAGGCTTTTTCCAAGCAGGTACAACAGCCCGGCAAACACTGCAAAAATGGCCGCCTGCGCCGAGACGACGTCCAGGTAATTTTGCCCGGCCAGCGTGTGCAGATAGACCAGGAAAGCCGGATATAACGCGCGGTCGTAGAAAGCGCCGTTGTTGAGACCCTGCCCGATCAGGGCGAACTGGCTGTACACGTCGAACGTCTGGGCGTCGGCGTAGGGATAGTATTCGACGTTTGGCGCACCCGGCATCGTGACGAAGAAATTGTCAACGAAGGGCGTCTTGACCCACAGCAGGGCGGTGGCCGCCCACAGTACGATGAAAATGAGCCAATCGGCGCGCCTTGATTGAAAGAAGCGCTTCCAGCGCTTTTCCACCCACCCCAGGCACAGCCCGGCGAGCAGCGCAATCAGCACTTGCAGCGCCAGCACGGGCACGTCTGCGCCGTACCAGAAATCTTCCTCCTGTGGCGTGACGGTGGTGATGCGCGTCATGGCGTAGAGCCCGATGAGCAGCATGGCCGCAAAAGCCAGCCCCGCGACCCAGTACATGCGTCCCTGCTTCCGCAGGAAGCCTCGCAGGGAGTCTCCGTGCACCCCCATTTTCATTAGGAGTAACAGCAGGAAACCCAGGCCGCTCGCCAGCGTCAGCCAAACGGCGAACGGGAAAAGGCGTAGGGCGTAATAGTAGAAACTGCCGAAGCGTGGAAGCGGCGTCCAGGCTAGTTCCCAACCGACCAGGAAGAGTATCCCCAGTAATCCAGTGAGCGCTTTGCCGAGTTTTGGATACCGTTCGATCCACCCGATAGCGTCTTCCCGTTTCGCAGCCCGGTATGCAGCGAAGGCCAGCCCGCCGGCCAGGATCAGACCGCCCCCAAACAACCCCAAACGGGCAATGGAAGTGTGCGCCGCTGAACCCGGCTGAGCCTCGGCCCTTAGACTAAAAACCGAGGCCACCGCCAAAGCAACGGCATCCAGCGCCAGAGAAACCGAAAGGAGGATACTTTTTTGACGAGTGGTCATGCTCACTGATCGAAATGTACTTCGGGGTAGTTGGGAGAGGGGCCGTCGAGCAGCGTTGTGTGAGCGCCTTTGAGCGTTTGGTCAAAAAAGGCTAACGAATAAGCATCGATAATCTGTTGGGCGCGCGCGCTGTTGATGGGCCCTTTGAGCCCCAGGAAAGAGGCGAGAGGCGTTAGCGCTGGCAGGTCGGTAAAGTCGTCGTGGTTGCTCCCCAGAATGGTGATGACACGGTTCGAATGTGCGACATGGCCGTAATATTGGTTGAATGCGGCAATGTTATCTTGCGTGAGCCATTGTTGGCTGAACATGTATAGAAATGGCTGTTGCGTGCCGTGGCTGAGCACGTCAGGCGTGACCGGCGCCATGTAGGCATCTTCGGTGAGGCCGGCTTTGCAACGCAGGTCGGTGCCGCAGAATTCGATACTCGCGCCGCCGCCGAGCGAATGTCCGAACACCCCGATTTTGTTCATGTCGATTGTGTTTGTGAAAAGTCCGTCGGGATCGTTTTGATTGAGTTGGTTCATGAAGTCCAGTGTGTAGCTGATGTCGCCGCTCCACTGTTGGATCAGGCGATGGGCCGCTGCCTGGAACAGATCGGGCGGCGCGCTCGTGGGTAATGCGGCCGGATAGTTGTAGGCGATATTGCCATCGGGAAAGACGGTGGCGACGGCCCCGTAGGGATGTTCCACGCTTACGACGATATAGCCGTGACTGGCGAGTTCCTGCACCTGGTAGAGATTTTGCGTCCGGAAGCCGTCCCAGCCGTGAGAGAAGACCAGCAGTGGATAGGGCGCGCCGCTAGTGTCGCTGGATGCGTCTTGATAGGAGTTCGATTTTGCCAGGCTAATTTGGTTTAGAAAGAAATGCGGCAGGCCAATCCAATCGGCCAGGGAAGGCGCGACGACATCGGCGCCATCTATCCAGGGCGCGCGCTGCGCCTCGGAGCCTGGTTTGGCCGGATACCAGATCTGGACGATAAACTTGCGCGGCTGATTGGGCAGGCTGGAGTAAATCTCGGGGCGGCTTGTGTCGGTCAGCGCGTAGATTTTGGTGCCCACGGCGTAGGGTCCGGTCGGCGCAGTGAACTGCGGAACCGGCAACAGGATGGGTAAAGCTGTCGCAGCAGCCAGTAGAAGCAATCCGGCGATCAGCTCGGTCCGTGACCGGTTCGCTGGTCGTTGGGTAGCCTTCTTCCAGGTAAGCAGGCTGGCGAAGAATAAAGTGCCGGCCAGCACATAGAGCGGAATCATCTGCCAGCGAGAGTGCTCGATGAACAGGTGTAACACTGTGGCGAGCGCCGCTGCGGCGGGCAACAGTTTGACCAGCCGAGACGGTAGACGGTTGCTGAGCGGCCATAATAAATAGGCGGCGAGCAGGATGGGGATCGCGATTTCGAAGGGACGCATGCTGTAATCGACTTGAACTTTCTACCGGTATTTTCGTCCGAGTTTTTATCGAACCGAAAAGCGGCCAAGCACCCAGGGGCCCGCCGCTTTTCGGCTGTATCTGTTCTTTCTGGTCGTCCACCGCAGAACCGATCACTTCGTGAACGGATCGCTGGCTTCGTCCAACAGCCGGACTTCGTCCTCCGTCAGACGCCAACCGAGGGCGCCTGCGTTCATTTCTGCCTGGCGAACGTTTTTTGCGCCGGGGATGGGCAACGTGCCTTTGCAGATGCACCAGTTCAAGGCAATTTGCGCGGGCGATTTGCCGCCGTGATCTTGCCCAATCTGGGTCATGCGTTGAATCAATGGATAAAGTTTCGGTAGAACGCTGGCGTATTTACTGCCGCGCGCGCCATGTGGCGGTGTATCGGGCGTATATTTGCCCGTCAGCATTCCCATGGCCAGCGGGGAGTAGGCGATCAGACGTACGCCCAACTCCTGGCAGCGCGCCAGCAGGCCGTTCTTTTCGACTTTGCGGTTCAACAGGCTGTATTCGACCTGATTGGCCGCTAAGGGCAGGTCATATTTCGATAGAACCGTATAGGCTCGTTGCATCTGGTTTTTGTCGTAGTTTGAGACACCCAACGCGCGGGCCAGCCCCAATCGATGGGCGGAAGCCAGCCCTTCGACGTAGTTCTCCAGCGGAACCAGTGGGCTGGGCCAATGGATTTGATACAGGTCTACCCGTTCGAGCCCCAGGCGTTCCAGGCTGCCGCGCAAGGCGCGTGTCACACTGGCGGAACGCCAACGCCAGGGCATGGGAAAGAATTTCGTCGCCACCAAGACGGGGACTTCCGTCTGTTTGAGAAAACGCCCCAACAGGCGTTCCGAACGCCCACTCCCATAGACCTCCGCCGTATCCACGAAACGGACGCCGTTTTCCAGCGAGATACGGAATCCCTCTTCGATGTCGGCGTCCGAATAGCCTCGTCCGTAATTCCACACCAGGCGGTCTCCCCATGACCAGGCACCCAGTCCGATCTCGATTTCGTGCAGGAATTTTGTTGACTCGGGGATTTCTGTCATGGTTGCTCCCTAATGAAGGGCCGTGAAAAAATAAATTTCTGCGGCCTTGGTCGAACAATGCCCTGGTGTGGTCGCTTGATTGGCTGGCCCGATTCTATCATAGGCTGCGGTAATCGCCGGCCAGATTCTTCGGGTTCTTTGGGCGTTCCGGCGGTAAGAGGCTAGGTGTAGGAGCCTGGGAGGCGCCCTCACCCCTCCGTCCAACCGGTTTCTCTTGTTATGGTGGAAAATCTAAACCACAACGGCTGCCATGTGCTTTTTCCCTTTGTGCTTGCCGTGCTCTGGGTGGTTAGAAGAATTGTGGCTCGTCTCGCAGTGACATTCCTCGCACACTTTTCATCCATGAGCCAGAATTGTTTCTGGTTAAAAACGGTTGTACCCATTTTTTAAGACAAAATCTGTCAAATACCGTGTACAATCCTTTCATAAATCCATTAATAGGAACTGAGAGGCCGCGAGCCATTGCCCCCTCAATAGCTCGCGCTCCCTGAGTTCCGGGAGGTTGTTGTGTCTCAAGAGCCCCTCACGGAGCGCTCGGGATTGATCACACCCGGGCAGTTGGCGGCGCGTCTTAGTTTGCCGTTTCGAGAGGATTTGCGTTTGCTTACGCGGGCGCTTACTCACCGCTCGTACGTCAACGAACATCAAGATGTGCCTGAAGACAACGAACGTCTGGAATTCCTGGGCGACGCGGTGCTCGACTTCGTCGTCGGCGCCTGGGTTTACAATCATTTCCCCGAAATGCACGAAGGCGACCTGACCCGCATGCGTTCGGCTTTGGTGCGCACGGAATCGTTGGCCAGCTTTGCGCGCCAACTGGGCCTGGGCCCTGCCATGCGCCTGGGACGTGGCGAATTGCAAGGCGGTGGTCGAAATCGCGATGCTTTGCTGTGCGCCACTTTTGAAGCCATTGTTGGCGCGCTCTATCAGCAAAAAGGCCTGGGTTCCGTCGGCGAGTTTATTCTGCCCCTGTTGGAACCGGCTGCGGAACAGTTGTGCCTTCAAATGAGCATGATCGACCCGAAATCTCGCCTGCAGGAATGGGCGCAAGGCCAGGGCCTGGGCATTCCGAAGTATGTAACAGCGCAAGCGGAAGGGCCCGATCATGCCAAAGTCTTCCAGGTTGAAGTTTATGTCGGGGGGCGCTGTCTGGGGCGCGGTTCAGGGACGAGCAAACAATTGGCCT
Organism: Anaerolineales bacterium; assembly: GCA_046704785.1. Classification (GTDB taxonomy): domain Bacteria; phylum Chloroflexota; class Anaerolineae; order Anaerolineales; family Villigracilaceae; genus JBJKRF01. The sequence continues at coordinate 19,176 of JBJKRF010000093.1, forward strand.
CGCAAGCTGCCGCGCAATCCGCACTGGACTCCATTGACTTGAACGGAACAGACGTCGTCGGGAATTAGGTTTCGTTGCCAAGATCACAATCCCCATCTGTCGACTTTCTATTGCCATGCCTCTTCGTCTAAAATCACTCGAACTGCACGGTTATAAAACCTTTGCCTCGCGCACGTTGTTCGAATTCGCCGATGGCATTACCGCCATTGTCGGGCCAAACGGTTCCGGCAAGTCCAACTTTGCCGATTCGCTGCGCTGGGTGCTGGGAGAGCAATCCTACACCCTGCTGCGCGCCAAGAAGACCGAAGATATGATCTTCTCTGGCTCGGAACACCGTCCGCGCGCGGGAATGGCCGCTGTCACCATTACGTTCAACAACGTCGATGGCTGGCTACCGGTTGATTTCTCCGAGGTGGCCGTCACGCGTCGTGCCTATCGCGATGGGCACAACGAATATCTGCTCAACGGCCAACCGGTGCGTTTGAAAGACATCAACGAACTATTGGCGCAGTCCGGGCTCTCGGAGCGCACCTACACCATCCTTGGGCAAGGCATGGTGGACGCCTCGCTGGCGCTCAAAGCCGATGAGCGGCGCCGTTTGTTCGAGGAAGCGGCCGGTATCGGACTGTATCGTTCCCGTCGCGAGGAAGCGCTACGCCGCCTGGAGACAACCCGCCGCAACCTGGAACGGGTGCTCGACATCCTGGCCGAACTGGAACCCCGCTTGCGTTCCCTGGAGCGGCAGTCTCGCCGTGCATTGGAGTATGCTCAGATTCAAGCCGACCTGCGCCTGGTTTTGCGCGAGTGGTACGGTTATCACTGGCACCGCGCCCAAACGGAACTGGCCGAAGCGCAAGAGATGGCGCACCGGCAGGAATTCAAACTGGTGGAAGCGCGCCAGGTCTATAACGACATGTTGAGCGGATTCGGCGCCACGCGCACGCGCCTGTTCGAATTGCGCGCACGCCTGAACGAATGGCGGCGTCAGGCGGCGACACTACATGACCAACGCGGAACCATCAGCCGCGATCTGGCTGTGCTCGAGGAGCGCCGGCGTGCGTTGGCCGAAGGCCGGCAGTCTGCTGTGAACGAGCAGGCGCGCCTGGCCGACGAGGAGCACGCAGCTCGCGAACGCGTGGACGAGGCCGCGCAGGAATTCGAGCGCGTCCGTTCCGAAGCAGAAGAAGCTGGTACGCAAGAAGTTTCCGCCAAAGCTGCTCTGGCGGCCAGAAGCCTGGAACGCGCGCAGGTGGAACAGAAGCTCGAAGCGGCGCGCCAGAAACTCAACCAGTTGAACGCCCGCCGCGCTCAACATCAGGCGCACTTGAACGAACTCGCAACGCGTATTGAGGCCCAACGCCAAAAATTGCAAGATGCCGACCGGATCATTGCGGCCGCTGAGGAAGCCTTCAAAGTCGCCGAAAAGAAGCACCAATCCACGCAGCGGGCCAGGGAGCAGGCCCAGAAGGCTTTTCAGCAAGCCGAAGCAGACTTGCAGGCGCTCCGTCGAAAGTTGGCCGAACTCGAGTCTACCCGCCGGCAGCGCCAGGACGAGCGCAACGTCAAGGCTGGGGAGCAAACCAAGCTCCAAGCGCAGCTCGACGTGCTCGACCAGGCGGAAAAATCGCTTGCGGGGTATGCCGAAGGCGCGCGTTTCCTGCTGGAGGCTGCTCGCCAGTCGAAGCTGGGCGGCGCCAAGGGTGCATTGTCGGCGGCGTTGGATGTGCCCGCCGAGTACGAGACGGCCATCGCGGTTGCGTTGGGCGACGCCTTCGACGTGGTTGTGATCGAGTCTGGCCGGGGCGTGGACGAAGCTTTGCAGTTGTTGGAGAATGCGCAGGCGGGGCGTGCGGTCCTGCTGCCGCTCGATGCGTCCGGCGCTGTAGGGCAGATCCAACTGCCGGAGGACGATGCGATCGTCGGGTTGGCGTCCGGCCTGATTAAAACGACCGAGGTCTTGCGCCCGGCAGTAATGGCTTTGTTGGGAACTACCGTGGTCGTGAAGGATCGAGCCGCAGCCCGCCGGCTGCGCAGCGGACTCCCCGGTGCGCGCCTTGTGACATTGAAAGGGGAGTTATTTCGCCCCGACGGCTTGATCGTTGCCGGGCGGGAGACTCGAGCTACTGCCCTGAGCCGCCCACGCCAAAAGCGAGAACTGGGCGAGGCCTTGGAGACGACGTTGGCCGAATTGAATCGTTTGATCGAGACGCTTACGGGGCTGTCTGGCGAAATCAGTGCGACGCAGAAGGAGATCGCCGCGCAGGAGACCAATCTACGTCAGGCGCGCCAGGCGCTGGATGCGGCCCTATCTGCCGAGCAACAGGCGGGGCTGGCCGTCGAATCGGCCCAACGCCAGCGTGATTTTCAGGTGGCGCAGGTGGAGAATCTGCGGAAAGAAGTTCGGGATTCCGAGCGCGACCAGACCGAGACGATGTTGGCTCTGGAAGAAGCGGAAGAAAACCTGGGCGCGGCGCACGAGGCATTGCGCGCGTTGAACGGTGAATTGGCCGGGCTGGCGTTGGACGAGTTGTCTGCGCAGGTGACGTACTGGAGCGCACGCGTTTCCGTTTCGCAACGCACCGTCGAGAACGCCCAAACCATCCTGCGCGAGCGCCAGGGCGCGCTGGAACGCATCCTGGCGCAGCAAGCAGCCTCGGCGCAGCGTGTAACCGAAATCGATGCGTCCTCCGGACAGTTGGCCGCCGAAAAGAGCAGCCTGCACATCCGCGAAAAAGACCTGGAAGAACAGATTGAAACGCTGCGCAGGCAGATCGAACCGGCAGAAGGCGAATTGGAGGAAGCAGAGCGGCAGGAGTCTGATTTACAGACGCAAGAGGCTGAAGCGCAACGTTCGCTGACCAACGTGGAACGTTCCAATGCGCAGACTCAACTGGAACTCAGCCGCAAGGAAGAAGCGCTCGATAGTCTGCGACGGCGCGTCGAAGAAGACTTTGGGCTGGTGCAGTTCCAGTACGAAGCGCCCATCACCGGCGCCGTGCCGTTGCCCCTGGGCGATATGGTCGAGACGTTGCCGGTTGTCACGCAGCTTTCCCCCGACCTGGAAGAGACCCTGACGCAAAAACGGGCGCAACTGCGCCGCATGGGGGCCGTCAACATGGAAGCGCAGCAGGAATATGAGTCCGTCAAGGAGCGCTACGATTTTATGACAACGCAGGTAGATGACTTGAAGAAAGCCGAGGCCGACCTGCGGCAAGTGATCGCCGAATTGGATGAATTGACCAAGCGGGAGTTCTACAAAACCTTCGAGGCGGTAGCCGCTGAATTCAAGGAAATCTTCACCCGTCTGTTCGGGGGCGGGTCGGCGCGGCTGGTGCTGACCGACCCGGAGAATCTGACGGAGACCGGTATCGACATCGAAGCCCGCCTGCCCGGACGCCGTGAACAAGGCCTGTCGCTGCTCTCCGGCGGCGAACGCTCACTGACGGCCATTTCACTGGTCTTTGCGTTGCTCAAAGTCTCCCCGACGCCCGTCTGCGTGATGGACGAAGTGGACGCCATGCTTGACGAGGCCAATGTGGGTCGTTTCCGCGACCTGCTGGGCGATTTGAGCCAGCATACGCAGTTCATCGTCGTCACGCATAACCGCAACACCGTCCAGGTGGCCGACGTGATCTATGGCGTTACGATGGGACGTGATTCGGCCAGCCAACAGATTTCACTGCGCCTGGACCAGGTCTCGGACGAACTCCTGGGTAATCGGGGCTGACTCGGCCCGGTGCGCAGAATCAAATTTCGCCAAGCCATCGATGGCTTGGCGAAATTTTACGTGTACAGGATGGACTGAATCTATCTATTGTCCTGATGTAGTCGCTGGCAAGGTCGGCTCTGCCGGTACAATGCTTTGCCAGAACGTGGTATCGGTGTTGATCTGGGCTTTGTCGTGCAGGTTCTGTACCCAGTTGTTAAAGTAATTGGTTTTGAACTGTTGGAACTCGGTTGCTGTGAGCGGGCGTTTCTCATGGCCGAGCACCTGGATGACGTACCAACCAGATTGAGATTGTACAGGTTGACTGATCTCCCCGACCTTGAGCGCGAAGGCTGCTGTTTCGAATTCCTTGACCATCGCACCATGCGCGAACCAACCCAGGTCGCCTCCGTTGTCCTTGGTGCTTGGATCGATGGAGACATCTGCAGCCACTTTTGCCCAATCTTCGCCGTTCTTCAAGCGTTGTTCCACCTGGTTGGCTTCATCTTCTGTGGCGACCAGGATTTGCCGCGCCCAGACTTCGTCTTGAATCGGTGACAGATTTGCAGTGATCTTTTCTTTCATCTTATCCATGTAAATTTGCCCGGTCAAGGTCTGGCGGTATTGATCGGCAGTAATGCCGATCTCTTTGTTCAGACCATCGATGGTATTGCTGTAGGTGGTCTGGAAGCCTTCCAGCGTGTAGGGTGTGGCAGTGGCAGTCGCCGTTGGCGTACCGGTGATGGTTGGTGTTGGGCCCGTGGTGGCTGTTGCTGTAGCGCTGGGAGCGGGAGTCGGCGTGTCTGTTTCCGTTAAATTCGGGGTCGATGTCGCTGGCGGAGTTGGGGACAGAAAATTGGTCGGCGTAGGAGTGATGGTTACGAGTGACAGTTCCGTCGGATTAAGAGTCGGCAGCGTTGGCGCGGTCGGGCTGACGGTCGGCGTGGGCGAGCCGTTGGCATAATAGCCGAAGGCCTCCTGGACGCCTTTGTCGATATCCGCCGGGCTGAGTGTAACGCCTTCCTTCTTGGCTTCCTGCATCACCAGTTGCTCGTTGACCATTTGATCCAGGGTTTGCTGGCCCAACTGAGTTGCTGCTGATGGGTTGAGTTGCGACTGGATTTGTTGGAGGTTCTGACCGAAGTTTGGGTCCTGAAGCGGATTTTGGGAGCCAAAGAACTGGGCGAATTGGTAATATTGTTCGAATTGGTTGATCAACGAAACGCGTTGTAGCCGGACGCGGGCCTGGAAGTCCCCCGCTGTGATACGGTCACCGTTGACTGTGGCGACCGTACGATAGGGCAGCAGTACCGTATTGGTGAGAACGCCGTAAGACACGACCCCGATGACTGCCACGATGATGACTATCGTGGTGATACGAATGGCCAGGTCTTGCCGGCGAACAACCTCCGCGTGGGCGATATGCTTTTTGTTGACGATGGGCGTTTTTTTTGCCATATCTTCTCACGAGACGGGGGCATGGGAAGAACTGTCCCATGCCCCGCGATAATTCTTAATCTTCATGTCCGCTATTGACAAAAGGCAACAAGGCAATTTGGCGGGCACGTTTGATGGCATGTGCCAGTTCACGTTGGTGTCTGGCACAGGTCCCGGTTTGACGACGGGGGCGGATCTTGCCGTCCTCCGTCACGTAGCGCTTGAGTAAATCGGCATGTTTGTAATCAATATGCAGGTTTTTATCTGCGCAAAACTGACATACTTTTGGACGCGAAAAATAGCGTCGTTCATTACTTGGCACGGTTTGAGACTCTTTTCCTTTGTTGTTGTCCATGGGCGTTGACTCCTCTATTGGAAGCCAGAGTAGACAAGATTAGAATGGAAATTCATCCTCGTCAGTTGGTTCGGACTGCTCGACATCTTCTGCCGCTTGATGATTATTGGTGTTGTCGCGGCGATCTCCCAGCATCATCATTTCGTTGGCGACGACTTCGACGCTGCTGTGTTTATTTCCTTCTTTGTCTTCCCAGCGACGTGTCTGCAAGCGGCCTTCGATGTAGACCTGCTGGCCTTTGGTGAGATACTGCTTGCAGATTTCTGCCAAGTTTCCCCAGGCGACAATGCTGAACCACTCGGTCTCGGAATGGCGCTCGCCATCCACGGTGCTCCACGAGCGGCTGGTAGCAACGGTGAAGGTGGTCACTGGACGGCCAGAAGGGGTGTAGCGCATTTCAGGATCGCGGCCCAGATGGCCAATAATCATAACTTTGTTTAAGCCCCGGCTCATATCGTTCTCCTTACCTTAACCTTTACGCAGTCCAAGTTGAATACAGCTCTTAAGAGTCCTGTGAGGATAAAGCCGAAGAATACAACGTAGAAACTCCTCAAGGGCTCACACTGACGAAGAATTCATTCATGGATAGGGATCGAAAATTATTCCCGCCCCTTTGGGCTGCATCGTGTGAAATGATGCCTGCTTGCTGGATTTGGAAGTTTTCGATAAGCGCTGATTATTCGACCAGCGTAAGCATGGACCGCAGCACAGATTCCTGGAAATGTAAATTGCGTTCCAGCTCTGCAGTTGTGTTCGGTGGAATCGAAAGGTTCATGAGAACGTATTGGCCTTCGCGTTGTTTGCGGATGTGATATGCCATCCGGCGACGACCCCAAATGTCCACCTTGTCGATGTTGCCACCTGCATCTGCCACCCATTCGCGAACTTTCTCGACGACACTGTTGAACGCAGTTTCATCCAGGTCTGGGTGGATAATACAAACTAACTCGTATTTGCGCATTTGAGAGGGACCTCCTTTCCTCGGGATTGCTCCCGGACGAGGCCGTGGGCCGGCCGGGGGCGGAAAGCACCTGAACGGTTTGTTCAAGCGGAAGAACAATGTAAGTTTAGCATACTCGTTTGGTTTTGCACAGGCCGTTAGTTCGACGCGAATCGACAGGATGAAACGATTAGTGAGGTGTCTTCTTACATCTGATAAGACGTTAACGCACGTAGATAGGGTTGCTGAAAATCCAGGCTCGCTCCCGCCCTAAGAAGGGACGTTCGACTTGCAGACGGTAAGCGCCCGGCTGGGTTGCTGCATACCAACAGGTTTCGCGTTTTCGCCAGGTCTGAACGACTTCGCCGGCGCGGATCAGGTGGCAGGTGGCCGCCGTCGGTAAGACGGCTGTAAGCGTGACGCCGCCGTCGAGATCGATCTCATCACCCATGTTGGCGCTTTGTCCCTTTCCTTGCGCGGTGAAGCGGAAACCGCGGGTGGAGCCGGGTAGGTCATAGCCCACGAAGGCATGGCCCGCTGCCAGGGCGGCGTAGACCATTGCCCGATCGGCGTCGATGTTTCCACTTAAAGGAGTTGGAGTCAGAATATGGGTGTTGATACAACGGAAGTGAAAGCCGTATGGATAGACGGTCCGGCGAAAGGGGCCGATTTTGGCTTTGAATTCGTGGGCGTCCGAGCCGCCGATGGCAACGACCTTGTTGCCTTGCGCTAATAGCTCATCCCATTTTTGCGCGGTCTCGTTGGGAGGACGCCTGGCCAGGAATTGTGGAAAAAACAAGTAGAAGAGTACATGCAATTTACTCTTGCCACGTACTTTGAGTTCGCTCAAACCATTCCATAGCTCGATGCCTGTATAGCCCTGGACGCCCCAGTCCTCCCAGGAAAGATTCGCCTCGTTAATCGGTTTGCACGCCGGGTCGTATGGATGGGCGAGGAAGGCCAGGCCGTCGGCGCGGTGTACGTTGTCGATCAGGGTTTGCGGGTCGGGGGCGAAGGTCGCCAACTCTCGTCGCGCGCCCAGGGCCAGCAAGTGACTTTTTTGGGGAACGCGCGCCTGGTCATGGATTTCTTCGCTGATCAGCATCAGTACGCGTTTTTTGCCTTCGCTGAAATAGCCTTCTGGCCCATTGACCAGCACGTTGTGATCGGTGACGATGACCACGTCCAGGCCCGATTCAAGAGCTGCCTGGGCGATGTCTTTGTGTGTGCCGCTCCCATCGGAGTAGGTGGTGTGCATATGTAAATTGACGACCAGTTCGTGCATTCTGCCTCGCTGGACTTATTCTACCCTGGTTTGTTTGGACCGTCGGCTGGGTTCCGGCCTTTCGGCGTTTTTGGAGAGCCTGCATTTTTCTGTTACGGATTCCGTAAAAGCGCAGTATAATTTGCCCGTTAAATTTGCAGGAGGCATATACATACGCATGGAAACATATCTTGATATCGGGTTGATTATTACATCGGTTACTTTGATTCTTAGCGTGACCTTGCAGAACAAGGGCGCAGGATTGGGGGGATTGACGGGTGCCGATTCTGGTACTGTGTTTACTGCCCGCCGTGGCATCGAGAAAACGCTCTTTTACGTAACCATTGCCTTGAGCGTTCTCTTTTTCATCCTCGCGATTGCTACATTGTTGTTGCTTCGGTAATTTGTTGTTTTTGACGGATAGAAAGGCCGCCGAACCTGGGTCGGTCCCTGATGGGCTGCCCTGGGGAAGGGGCTTTTCTTTTGCTTTGTTAGTAATCTCGTGAAAGCAGAGAGAATCAGGCGTATCTTGCGAACGCGTTTTGAAAGATATGCCTCTTATCGTATAGCACGGTGATTTCTGGAACTCCTTTTTTGCTTATGAAGAAACTCCGTTGGCAGGTCCTGGTCGTTGTCGTGACGCTGGCCGTCGTGGGCGTGTTGCTGATCACACAGCAGCCAGGACAACAAACGTTCATCCCGCAGCCTGCTTCGGGGGGAGTCTATACCGAGGCGTTGATCGGTTCCCTCAGTCGCTTGAACCCTACCCTCGACCAGAACAATTCCGCAGATCGTGATATCGACCGCCTGATCTTTAGCGGGTTGATTAAATTCGACGCGCGTGGGCTTCCTCAGCCCGATCTGGCCGCATCGTGGGGCGTCTCACAAGACGGGACGATTTACAACTTTTCGATCCGTCCGGATGCGGTCTGGCAGGATGGACAGCCCGTCACCAGCGACGACATTCTCTTCACTATCAGCCTGATCCAGAGCGATTCGTCGTTCTTTCCGCAAGATGTGCGCGACATGTGGAAGCAGATCAAGGTGACGAAGCTGAATGACAAGACTTTGCAGTTCAAGCTTCCCGAACCCTTTGCGCCTTTTCTTGATTACCTGACTTTTGGCGTGCTCCCCCAACATATTCTGGGCAACACCCCGCCCGATCAGATTGCGTCTGCGCCTTTCAACCTTTCGCCGGTGGGCACAGGCCCTTATAAATTCGATCATGTCATTGTTGAGAACGGGCAGGTCGCTGGTGTGGCCCTGCGCGCTTCGGACACGTATTACGGCAAGAAGCCATTCATTGATCAGGTCATCTTCCGCTATTTTTCTTCCTCGGCGGCGGCTCTGGACGCCTATAGTCAGGGACAGGTATTGGGAATCAGCGAGATTACGCCCGACGTACTGCCGGAGGCACTCAAGGAGCCCAATCTGTCGATTTACACCGGTCGTCTGCCAGAACTCAGCTTGCTCTTATTTAACCTGAAGAACGACCAGGTGCCCTTCTTGCAGGATTCAAACTTGCGGCGGGCGTTGCTCATGGCGCTCAACCGGGAGCGCATTATCGGAAATGTGCTGGACGGGCAGGCCATCGTGGCCGACGGCCCGATCTTCCCCGGCACCTGGGCCTATTACAATGATATTGAGCATGTCGGTTTCGATCCGGAAGGCGCTGTCTCTCTGCTTAAGAACAACGATTACAAGATTCCGGCTACGGGGGGCAATGTCCGCCAGGACAAGGACGGCAAGGCTCTGGAATTTACAATGATCTACCCTGACGACCAGACTCACGCCCAGATTGCCCAGATGATCCAATCGGACTGGGCAGCAGTCGGCGTCAAGGTCGACCTTAAGCCCGTCGCCTACGATTCCCTGATCAACGACTATCTGGCGCCGCACCAGTATGAGGCAGCGTTGGCTGATTTGAATCTGGCGCGTACGCCCGATCCCGACCCGTATCCATTCTGGCACCAATCCGAAGCTACCGGCGGGCAAAACTACACCCAGTGGGACAACCGCAGCGCCAGTGAATATCTCGAGCAGGCGCGCGTCAATCCCGATTTCACGGTGCGTACACGCCTGTACCGCAATTTCCAGGTGATCTTTGCCCAGGATTTACCGGCGCTGCCGCTGTATTATCCGGTCTATTCCTATGGCGTGGACCAACAGGTGTTGGGTGTGCAAATGCCGCCGTTGTTCGATACGAGCGACCGTTTCCTGACGATTTCGAACTGGTACCTGGTCACGCGACGCGAACTGCAGGAGACCGCCGTTCCTACGCCGTAGCGTGTATATAAATTTCGGATATTTTGTTTGCCAAAGGTAAATATCAACCACGCCAGGGGGCTTCAATGAACTCGCCGATTTCCTGAGTGTTTGTCTTCGTCCTGTCAAGGAGGATTTGCCATGAAAGATATTGCCATGGTTCGTCCGCAGACGGCTGTGGATACCTGGCAGCGATTGCCCAGCTATATTGGCGTCTCAGAAGGCACTTGCGGCTCTACCGGGATCTCCATGAACATGATCGTTATTCCGCCCAGCGCGGCAGCCGAACCCCACGTGCATACGGGTTTCGAGACGGCTGTCTATTTATTGCAGGGTAAAGTGGGAACCAAGTACGGACCAGGCCTGTCGAAGAGTGTTATAAATGGGAAAGGCGATTTTATTTTCATTCCCGCTGGCGTCCCTCACCAGCCTTGCAATTTGAGCGATACGGAGCCAGCCCTTGCCATCGTAGCCAGAAATGCCCCAGATGAGCAGGAAAGTGTGCAAGCGTACGATCCGGAGAGGGGCACCGCGATCCTGTTTAGCAAGCTGTTACCTTTTTCTGATGATGTCATCCAGTGATGTATACTGCAAAACAAGATTTACGTTATCTGAGCCTTGCTCTGCCAGAACTGAAAGAGTACCTGCTTTCCGGTGAGCTTTTTTGGCCGCTGACGGGAGATGTACAGCGCCTGACGTTGGGTGGGCTGCTCTTTGCGCTGGCGCGCCTGGGCGCCGTCCAACTGGAGCAGGCGCAGATGTTTCGTCGTCAGATGGAGGCTGTCAAGGAGGAGTGGCGTGTGACCTGGGAAAAGAAAGCGGCTCGCGAGGTGCAGAATCGGCTCCGGCTGTGGAGCGAGTTCCTGCGAGATTACCGCAATGCCTCGGAGCAAAACGCAGATTGGTACGCGAGCGAAGTTCGCTGGCGCGTCATCTTGAACCTCCTGCTGAAGGAATTGCCAAACCCTGGCGGGAATCCCACGCTGGAGGGGCTTGACGAACTCTTGAAAGCCAGCTTTCTTCCAGGAGATTTTGCCTGGGATGCCAGTCTGCGTTCTGCTTTTCCCGCTGACGAATTCTGGTTTTTGTATGGAGAACTCAAAGCCTGATACAATGTGCAGCGCACCCTTGCGCTGCACATTGTAATTTTGGAGGAAATTATGGCCGATCAACGTCAGGCGGCGTTGGAATATGCCCGCCAGCACCAGACGAATTTTTTGAGCGCGCTGAAAGAAATTGTCGCCATTCCCTCAATCTCGACAGACGACGAACACAAGCCCCAGATGCAACAGGCTGCCGAATGGATGGCAGCGCGTTTGAAATCGCTGGGGATGCAGAGGGTGGCTGTCATGCCTACCAGTGGACATCCTATTGTGTACGGCGAGTGGCTGGGAGCCGCCGGGAAGCCAGTCGTGTTGATCTACGGCCACTACGACGTCCAGCCGGTGGACCCGCTCGATCAGTGGAAGACGCCTCCGTTTACGGCGACGGAAGTCGGCGAGAATCTGTTCGCCCGGGGCACGTCGGATATGAAGGGGCAGGTCGTCGCCGTGTTCAGCGCTGTTGAGGCGCTGCTTGCGGCCGGGGAATTGCCCGTCAATCTCAAATTTCTTCTGGAAGGCGAGGAGGAAGTTGGCTCTCCTGCCCTGGATTCCTGGATTCCGGCCAACCAGGAGTTGCTGCAGACTGATTTCTGTCTCAATCCGGATGCCGGGATGCTGGGGAAGAACTACCCGACCATTACGTATGGCCTGCGCGGGCTGGCTTACTTCGAATTGCGTCTCTACGGGCCCGACCACGATCTGCATTCCGGGCTGGCAGGTGGCGTGGTGCACAACCCGGCCCAGGCCTTGGCTGAATTGATCGCTGGAATGCACGATCCGGGCGGTCGCGTGACCCTGCCGGGTTTTTACGACAGCGTCCGCCCATTGAGCCCCGAAGAACATGCCAATTTCGTCCGTTTGCCGGAGGATGAAGCCGAATATCTTCGGCAGACCGGCGTTCCGGCTTTGTGGGGCGAAGCAGATTACTTGCCTGTCGAGCGGGTGGGTGCGCGCCCAACGTTGGAAATCAACGGATTGCTTTCTGGATTCACCGACAAGGGCCAGAAAACGGTCATCCCGGCGACGTCCATGGCCAAGATTTCGTGCCGCCTCGTGCCCGACCAGGACCCGCAGCAGGTTCACGAACAATTGAAGCGTTATCTCGAAACGAAGGCTCCGGCCACCGTGCACTGGGAATTGGATTTGCTGTCCGGGTCGCCCGCCTCCATCTCGGACATGCAGCAATCCGGTGTTACGGCATTGGCAAAAGCCCTGGAGACCGTCTGGGGAACGCCTCCGCTCTTTCGGCGGGAGGGTGGCTCGATCCCGGTGGTGGGGCAGATGCAGTCTGTCCTGGGCCTGGAGTCGGTTCTGACGGGCTTCGGCCTGCCCGACGACAACCTGCATGCGCCGAACGAGAAGTTGCATTTACCCACCTGGTATAGGGGCATTGAAGCGCTGGTTCATTTCTTTCTTAACTTATGAACAAACCTGGTTCTTTAAGTGGCGTTGGGAGTAGATTTGTGGGTGTCGACGGTGCTTTCATCTTCCATAATAAATCTGCTTCCTCCCACTAATTTCCGGAGAGCCACAAACTTTTACAGGATAGACACGAATGGAAGATCGAATTATTACTTACGGCGGGCAGGCTGTGATCGAGGGCGTGCTCATGCGTGGACAGAAAGCCCTGGCGATTGCCATGCGCGCTCCGACCGGCGAGGTCGTCGTCCACACCGAGAAACTTTCGGGGCTGTACAGTTCCTGGGTGACGAAAGTCCCCTTTGCGCGTGGCGTGATTCTGCTGTGGGACGCCCTGGGATTGGGAATGAAAGCCCTGACGATTTCGGCCAACATCCAAACCGGCGAAGACGAACAACTCGAAGGCCCCTTGTTTTACGTGATGATGGTCGTCGCGCTGGCTTTCGGGATCGGATTATTCTTCCTGGTGCCGTACGGCGTGGGCAAGGCCGGCGAATGGCTGGGGCTCAATCCCTGGTGGGGCGTGGTGCTCGAAGGACTGTCCCGGCTGGCGCTTGTGGTCGGCTATATTTGGGCCATCGGCCAGATGCCCGACATCAAGCGCCTGTTCCAGTATCACGGTGCAGAGCACAAGACCATCAACGCCTTCGAAGCCGGGGCAGACCTGACTCCCGAAAGCGTGGCAAAATTTCCGCTGGAACATCCACGCTGCGGAACGTCCTTTCTGCTGACGTTGGTGGTGCTCTCCATTTTTGCCTTCAGCCTGTTGCATCCCTTGCCTTTCATTTGGCAGGTGATTGGGCGCATCTTGCTGATTCCGGTGTTGGCCGGCGTTTCCTTGGAATATATCCGCTGGGTGGCGAATCATCTCGACTCGCCTTTTGTGCGCTGGCTGATCCGGCCCAACCTGGCGTTACAACGCCTGACCACCCGTGAACCGGACGCCAGCATCCTGGAAGTGGGCATCCGCTCTTTTAACGAGATGCGTACCGCGGAAAGCGAAATCGTGCTGTGAGCGCGACGTGAATTGTCAGGCGAGGCTCTGGGCCCGCTGACGGCGTGGCCGCCAGATGCGCACGTACTCCGCCGCAAGGTAAGAGCCGATCACGAACAGGGCGGCCAGGCATTGCGACACGATGCCCTCGACGTTGGGGAAAACGGCGAACCAGACGCCCATCCAAGCGGGGATCGAGAGAGGCAGCAGGGTCGTCCCGATCCAGGCCGCTTGTTGCATTTCCTGGATGTTTTCGCCCACCATGACGACCAGGACGACGCCCAATAAAATGCCGCTGGCGATCAACATTTGCTTGTAGGGCAGGCGTTGGTTTGCGATGAGAGTCAAGACGCCGAAAATCGAAGCGAAAAGCACGCCCAGAGCCGCGCCGACGAGCACGGTCTCGGTGCCAACCTGTAGGCGGATGGACTGCAAAAAGAGTACCACCTCGAAGCCTTCCCGGTAGACCGAGGCGAATCCCAGCAGCGCCAAGCCGCGGAAGATCTTGGTTGCGTTGCTGGTGGGGTTGCCTGCCTCCGGCTCGTTTGTATCTTCCTGCGCGACCAGTTCGCGGCGGCGACGGCTGTGCATGGAAAGCCAGCCGGTCCAGTAGACTTTGTGAAAGAACCAGTTCATAACGACCATCAAGATCACGATGGCCAGCAAGCCCGTGGCAGCCTGGATATCGAGCGCCGGTGCGTTGATGCTGCTTAAGATGGCGACGGCGAGAAACCAGGTCAGGATCGTGGCGAAAAAGCCCAGGCCGGCGCCAAACGCCACCGGGCGTCGAAAAGGCTGGTTTCGGTCGACGAAGCTGGCGGTCAGCGCCGCGAGCGCGACGACACATTCCAGTCCTTCGCGGAAGACCAGCACGGCCGTATCCAGGACCGCGGCGCTTTGTCCGATGTGGGCCGCCGTTGGATCGGGATTTCCGCTGCTGGTGACGCCCTGCCAGACCAGCACGCCGACTACAATGGCAATGCCCAACAAGATAAGTGCAACCTGCAACGGCTGCTTCGATGATTGTGTAACACGTACCATGAAAGAAAACCCTCCGGATTATGGAATAAAGTGATGCCTTGGATCGGGCGCTCTATGAGAAAGGCGTTGGACGAGTTGTAGTATAATTTCGCCGCCCTTTATATTCTAGATATTTGTATTAAATTTGATTTATATTTCGGTGAGTTCAGGTTTCAACCTGGGTGTGAGTGAATTCCATTCGATTTACGGAGATTTACGCAGTTTCCATGACCGCCAGCCCTGCCATGCGGCGTTACGCCGCCGAGATTTATCGTTTACAGCAAGATTACGCGCGCGTGCCGCTTTCCCTGGTGAGTGAGAGTGTAGAAGCCTCTGCGCAAGCCATCGCGCGCATGATCCGGCGCATGAGTGAAGCCGGTTATTTGACGCACGAACCGTATCGCGGCGTGTTGCTGACGCCAGCCGGCGAACGCATCGCCATGCCCGCGCTGCGCCGCCACCGACTGGTGGAGGTCTTTTTGGTGCGCACGATGAAATACGATTGGGCCGCCGCGCATCAGTTGGCCGATGTGTTCGAGCGCGGCGTTAACGAAGAACTCGAAGACCGCATTGACGCGCTTAGCAACCATCCGACGCGCTGCCCACACGGCGAACCGATTCCGGATAAGGAGGGCGTGCTGCCGGCGTTGGCGGATGTGCCGCTGCTGGAGGTGCCTTCCGGGTCGGACGGTGTCATCAGCCGGGTGCGCACTCACGATTTCGACAAGTTGCGCTACATCGCTGAACTGGGCCTGGTGCCGGGCGCTCTTTTCCATTTGTTGAGTTGTGCGCCGTTCAAGGGGCCGCTACGCTTGCAGGTCGAGCCGCAGGACCATGTCATCGGTTATGAACTGGCTGCTTCTTTTTGGGTGGAAGTTGTTCAGCGAGGGAAGGGTAACAAACTGCCTCCACTGGAAGCAAAATAGACAGGGAAATTGTTTAGGGGATTAGGGAACTCTCATCGAGCCGGAACCTGTTTGCGGGTAGAATGGTCGCAGCGAAAGATGAGGGAACATGCTGAAGCGTCGAAAAAAACTTCTTTGGGGATTGAGCGCTTTGGGCGTCATCCTCCTGCTGCCGGTCCTGTATTATTGGGGACGGCCTGCGCCGGTGGAGATGCGCGAGCAGCTTTATCCGGGCGTGGTGTATTACCGGCGCGTGCATTACACGCCGCGGCTGATGATCGCGCATATCGTCACGGTGGATTTGACTCAAAAGAACATCCATGTGCTGGTCACGCCGCCGGATCGTAAGGGCGCCGAGGCAGATCTGCCGTTGAACGCGCGCACGACGTCGGCGTTTGCGCGCGAGTTCGGGGTGCAGGTGGCGATCAATGGGGACGGTTTCACGCCCTGGTATTTCAACTCGATTTTCGATTACTATCCTCACGAGGGCGACCCCGTCAAGCCAAACGGCTTTGCGGCCTCGCGTGGGAAGGAATACGGCCAGATCAAGGGGCCGACGTTGTATATCAACGACCGCAAGGAGGCCTCGTTCGGGCAGCCAATCCGCAAGATTTACAACGCGATTTCGGGCTCCTACTGGCTGGTGAAGGATAAAAAACCTGTGGCAGACCTGCCCGATACGACGGTGGCGCCGCGCACCGCCATCGGCCTGGACGGGCCGGGCACCCGCCTGATCATGATCGTGGTAGACGGACGCCAACCGTTCTATAGCGAGGGAGCTACTATCCAGGAGCTGGCCAAGCTGATGATCTATTACGGCGGCGACAACGCTATTCTGCTGGACGGCGGCGGCTCGTCGACGTTGGTGATCCAGGATCCGCAAACGGGAGCCTACAAGGTGATGAACTCGCCGACCAGCTTCCTGATTCCCGGCGACGAGCGTCCGGTGGCGAATCATTTCGGGATTTTTGCGAAGTAGGCGGTTGTCTCGCCATCCTGAAGTCGCCGGGTTTTTGGCCGAAGAAATTCCACCAGACAGGTATAATTACTGTATGTTTCATTCCCCCGTTCGTTTTATCCTGGCTTTGATGCTGTTGCTGCTTTCGGTGGGGTTGCTCTTGTGGAGCCTGCTGCCAACCCAGCGGGTGGTGCAGCGCCAGTTTTTGCGACCGACCCAAATGCAGATGCCCGCGCCAAGCGGTTTCCTTCCGTCGCAGGTGTATCTGCCCCTTTCGTTCTCCGGTGTCCGAGCTGATGCGTGGTTCTAAACGACTGATCCTTTTCCTGTTTGCGCTTGGCTTGTTGCTGGCCGTCCAGGCCTGTGGTGCGGGGACGCTGGCGACAAGTACACCTACGTCGACTTCTGTCGAGAGCACCAGTCTCCCGGTGCTGGCTGCTACGCCGACCAAGCGCTCTTTCTTACCTACGTCTGATATTCAAGGAGGGGGCGCCACCGCAATGGCCCCATCTTCCGTGCCTGCTGCGCCCGCAGTGCCGGAGGCGCGCCTGTTGACTCTGGAATATCCCCCGGCGATTCGTGAGGGCGATTCGGATGTGGTGCGCCTGACTCTCCAAGTGGATACGCGCGGCAACATCACACCGACGGCGGAGATTCAGGGACATACTGTCAACGGCCAGACGATTACCATCCCGAATGTTTACGACACGGCGAATGTGGTGGCGCAGGCTCGCTTGGATATGTCTGGCGTGCAGGTGATGCCGGCCGACCTGGTGGAGGAGCCGCTTTTGCCGGGACAGGATGTCACTTTCTTTTGGAGCGTCCAGCCGAATGGTGTGGGCACTTTCCGTGGAACGGTGTGGCTCTATCTGGAGTTCGTCCCGTTGAACGGCGGGGCGACGACCCGTCAAGCTGTGTCTGCCCAGATGATTCAGATCACGACCACCTCGTTGTTCGGTTTGAGCGCCGGCCCGGCGCGTTGGTTAGGATTTGCGGGTACGGTGATAAGTTCCATTCTGGGGCTGCCGTTCCTGGAAGACGTGATTCGCTGGCTGTTCGGTCGCTCGCGCGGCAGAAAAAGCTGATGGGGCGTCTGCGCTCCAATCATTTTTAAGAAATCTCGACGCATTGGCGTCGGATGTTTCTCAATTAAAATTATGACAAATATCACCCCAATACCTTACATGGGTAAGTTACTCGTCATAAACCACTATGATAGAATTGCCCCTGGTTACCTGTAATATAGGTTTCTTTAGGGATTTTGTGCGAATAGGTCGTTGGATGTATTTCCACGCAATGATTCTTGAAGAAGCGCCAAAGAAGTTTTAATCTGTATGAGGAGCGTCTATGCATCAGAATCCGTGGCTTTACATAGGCTTATTTGTAATTGTGGGGATCTTGGTTCCGATTGTGCCCATTGTTGCGTCGGCGATTATCGGGCCAAAGAAACCGAATCCAATCAAGCAGAGCACGTATGAGTGCGGTATCGAAACGGTGGGGGATTCATGGGTGCAGTTCAAGGCGCAATATTATGTCTTTGCGCTGGTCTTCCTGATTTTTGACGTGGAAACAGTCTTCCTTTTCCCATGGGCGTTGGCGTTGCGCATCCTGCCGATGTTCGTCGTGCTGGAAGGCATTCTGTTCATCCTCATCTTGATCGTCGGGCTCATCTATGTCTGGCGGCAGGGAATGCTAGAGTGGGTGTAGTGTACCAATGAGAAATCAAGGCTGAAAGGATACCCCTTCCAGCCTTTTATTTGTGCTGCTCTATGCTGAATTTTACTGAGCGGCAGTGTATGAGGAGCGCTGCATGAATTTCGCGAACTTTTTAGCAGATCCGATCAAGCTGATTTACGACTGGTTGATGCTCACGCTGACGGGCTGGGGTCTCTCCGGCGTGTTGGCAAACGTGATCGTCAACTTGCTCGGAATCATCGTGTTGATCTCCGCAGCCATGGTTTTCGACATCCTTTTGGTCTGGATCGAACGCAAAGTGGTCTCCCGTTTTCAGGACCGCATCGGGCCCAACCGCGTGGGGCCCTTTGGGCTTTTCCAGCCGTTGGCCGACGTGGTCAAACTGGTTATCAAAGAAGATATTACGCCAGATGGCGCCGATAAAGTGGTGTTCAACATGGCTCCCATTTTGTCATTGGCCTCGGTGCTTCTTTTGTGGGCGGTTATTCCGCTGGCCTCGACCATCTATGGCGTGGACCTGAATGTCGCAACGCTTTACCTGGTGGCGGCCGGATCGATTGGAACGCTTTCTATTATTATGGCGGGCTGGTCATCGAATAACAAATACGCGTTGTTGGGCGCGTACCGCATGGTGGCGACTCTCGTCTCGTATGAGATTCCGATGATCGTCGGCCTGTTGATTCCGACTTTGCTGGCCGGCTCCTTGAGCCTGAATGCCATTGTCAGCGCGCAGGATAAAGGGGTCTGGTTTGTCGTGCTTTCTCCTTTGGGCGCGGTGGTCTTCCTGATTGCTGCCCTGGCCGAACTTGGCCGCGCGCCCTTCGACCTGAACGAGGGCGAATCCGAGATCGTGGCCGGTTATCACATCGAGTACACCGGGATGAAATTTGGGCTGTTCTTTGCCGGAGAGTTGCTGCACGCTTTCACCTTCGGCGGTTTTCTCGCCATTTTGTTCTTCGGCGGCTGGGCCGGCCCGGGGGCAGACAAATATCCTCTGCTGGGCGTGTTCTACTTCATTATCAAGGCTATGCTTGGCTATTGGGTCATCATGTGGATTCGTTACACCATCCCACGCATTCGTATCGATCACATGTTGGCCTTCAACTGGAAATTCCTGACCCCATTCTCCTTTGTGCTGCTGGTCGTGACGGTCGTTGTTGCCCGCTTGTTGCAAGGCGCAGCGCTGCCGATTTACAGCCTGGGCCTGTTGCTCTCGAACGTTCTTGTCGGCTGGATTACCATCGAAATCCTGCGCCGTTATGCGCGCGGGCAGCGGACGCTCGAAGAGAGTCCCAAGCCTGTGGCGCAGGCAGCCCATCACTAGGACAGGGAGCAGAAAAATGGATGCAATGCAAATTATCTTTATCTTGAGCGCTGCGCTCATCATGGCCTCGGCTTTGATGGTCGTCACCACCCGGAACCTGGTTCACGCGGCTTTGTGGTTGATCGTCGCCCTGTTTGGGGTCGCCGTTCTATACGTCCTGTTGGACGCCGGTTTCCTGGCGGTAGTGCAGGTGGTGGTCTATATCGGCGCGATTGCGATTATGTTCATCTTTGCCGTCATGCTCACCCGCCGTGAGATGCTCGACCGTGGCCCGCAGTTGAACAAATCCTGGCCGGTTGCCGCCGTGTTGGGGTTGGCGGTTTTCGGCGGGCTACTCTTCCTGTTCGGACAGTGGAACGGCCTGGGCAGGACGGCAGCGCAACTGCCCGCCAGCTTCGACGGGGTGGCGGCGCTCGGTAACGCTTTGGTGCAACCCAACCTGTTCGTCCTACCGTTCGAAGTCGCTTCGGTGTTGCTGTTGGCGGCTTTGATCGGCGCGGTCTATGTGGCGATGAACAGGAAGTAGGAGACGCGCATGATTCCTTTATCCTGGTATTTGTACCTTTCTGCGGCGCTGTTCAGCGTCGGGCTGTTCGGCGTGTTGGCGCGGCGTAACGCCGTTGCCATCCTGCTGGGCGTCGAACTGATGCTGAACGCGGTGAATATCAACCTGGTGGCCTTCTGGCGCTATTTGAATCCGGCGCAGAGCATGGCCGGACAGGTCTTTGCCATTATCGTCTTTGCCGTCGCCGCGTCTGAAGTGGCTGTCGGCCTGGCGCTGGTGATTTCGATCTATCGCCGTCGCAACACCGTGGTTGCCGACGAAATCGACTTAATGAAATGGTAGGAGAGCGTTATGGCATCTGAGACATTGATCTGGCTTCTACCGCTTCCGCCGCTGTTGGCATTTTTCCTGATCGTGTTGTTTACCAATAAGAACAAAGCCCTCAGCCACAGTATTGCCGTTGGGGCGGCTTTCCTGTCGTGGGCAGGCAGCATGATCGTCTTCGTCCGGGCGGTTTCCCTGCCGGACTTTGGCGAGAAGGTATTCGCCTCGGCGATCAATTGGTTCCCCACCGGGGAGACTTTCTTCAAGATCGGCGTGCTGGTAGACCCACTCTCGGCGGTGGTGTTGTTCTTCGTGGCCTGGACGGTGCTGATGATTTTCATCTACAGCGTCGGTTATCACAACTTCGGCCAGCCCGATGGCGACCACGATGTGAAGGGCTTGCCGCCGCACGGCGCCACTGTGAAGGATGAGCACGGTCACAAGCATACGGTGCCCTCGGTGGAACCGATGTATTCGCGTTTCTTCGCCTTCATCGCACTGTTCGCGTTTGGCATGTACACGCTGGTGGTCTCCGATAACCTGTTGACGTTGTTCGTCGGCTGGGAGATCATGGGCCTGTGTTCATACTTGTTGATCGGTTTCTGGTTTGGGAAGAAATCGGCGCGCGATGCAGCCATCAAAGCGTTTATGACCACCCGCGTTGGCGACGTGTTCATGCTATTGGGGCTGGCGTTCTTGTACTCGGCCACAGGCACGCTCAGCTACCGTGAGATTTTCAATAATCCGAACACGTTGCACGTGCTGGCGACGACGGTCACGCCCTTCTTTGGCCTGTCCGCCGCGGGCATGATCGGCTTGCTGCTCTTCATCGGCACCATTGGGAAATCGGCGCAGTGGCCGCTGCACGTCTGGCTGCCAGACGCGATGGAAGGCCCGACCCCGGTTTCTGCCATGATCCATGCAGCCACGATGGTCTCGGCGGGCGTCTACATGATCATCCGCATCTTCCCGTTGATCAGCGCGGATTATGTGCCCGGCGGGCCGCTGACGCCCACCATGAGCACCATCGCTTTCATCGGCGCGTTCACGGCCCTGTTCGCGGCAACCATTGCTGTGGCCCAGAACGACATCAAACGCGTGCTGGCCTACTCGACGATCTCACAGTTGGGGTACATGGTGGCTGCGCTGGGAGTCGGGGCATACGTGGCGGCTGTGTTCCATTTGGTGACGCACGCCTTCTTCAAGGCGCTGCTCTTCCTGGGCTCCGGCTCCGTCATTCATGGCATGGAACATGGCGTGATGCACACCGGCGAACATTCGCTCGACCCGCAAGATATGTTCAATATGGGCGGGTTACGCAAGAAGATGCCGATCACGTTCTGGACCTTCCTGATCGGCGGTTTCGCCCTGTCGGGGTTTCCGGTGCTGACGGCGGGCTTCTGGTCGAAGGATGAGATTTTCTCCGAGGCCTTCGGGAACGGCCATTGGGCAGTGTTCGTCACCCTGGCGGTGGCGGCTTTGCTGACGGCTTTCTATACCATGCGGCAGATCACACTGACCTTCTTGGGCAAGCCGCGCACCCAGGCAGCAGAACACGCCAAGGAGACTCCCTGGACGATGACGTTGCCCCTGGTGGTACTGGCGATCTTCGCTTTTGGCTATGGTTGGGTGGGAATCCCGAAAGAATTCCCACTGCTGGGCGGCCTGATCCCGAACTGGTTCCACGCCTTCGTGGGCAAGACGCTGCTTACGGAGCCGGCGGCGGTGGCTTTCAACATTGTGCCACTGGTGACCTCGTTGGTGGTTGCTCTAGGCGGCCTGGGGCTGGGGTGGCTGATTTATCGGAACGTCGCTGCCGGGGAGCCTGATCCGCTGGCGCAACCGCTGGGGCCGCTGCACACCTTGCTCAAGAACAAATATTATTTCGACGAGCTCTATGCTTATTTCCTGGTCAAACCGGCGACCTGGTTTGCGGAAGTCTTTACCTTCCAGTGGATGGACCGTGGCGTGATCGATGGCATTTTGCACACGGTGGCGCGCGTCGTGTTCGTCCTGGGACGCGCGATCCGTTACGGCTTCGACCTGCCTGTGATCAACAACTTTTTTGGTAATGGCAGTGCGACAGTGTTTCAAAAGAGCGGCCGCGAGTTGCGTTACTCGCAGACAGGCCGCATTCAGACGTATATGATCTCCGCCTTGGCCGTCCTGATCGTGGTCGCCGCGGCGCTGACCTATTTCATACCGAGATAAGGGGAGCGGAGAATGGACTTCATAAGCACTCACCTGCTCACCACAATTCTGTTCTTTCCGGTGCTGACCGCACTGGTCATTCTGTTTTTGCCCTCCGACCAGCCGAAACTGATCCGTTGGACGGCTTTTCTTGCCAGCCTGATTCCGCTTGCGCTTTCGATCTACGTCTGGATGCACTTCGACCTATCGGCCAGCGGTTACCAGTTCCAGGAGCAGTATGCCTGGTACGACGCCGTCCATGCCACCTTCCATCTGGGCATCGACGGCCTTTCGCTGACGATGATGCTGTTGACCACGCTGTTGATGCCGCTCTCGCTGCTGGCTTCCTTCGGGATTACCGACAAAGTCAAAGCCTACATGATGCTCTTCCTGTTCCTGGAAACGGGCATGTTGGGCGTCTTCCTGGCAGTCGACCTGTTGATCTTCTTCGTCTTCTGGGAAGTCGGGCTGGTGCCGATGTATTTCCTGATCAACCAGTGGGGCAACGAGAAGGACGAACGCGAACTGTGGGGCGGCATCAAAATCCAGGCGCGCAACTACGCCTCGCTCAAGTTTATGATCTATACTATGGCGGGCTCGTTGGGCCTGTTACTGGCGATCCAGATGCTGGGTGTGCTCTTCGGAACCTATGACCTGGTGACGCTCACACAGCGTTGGACGAGCCTGACGGGTGGTACGTTGTTAGGGTTGCCAGTGGAGACGGTCAAGACGATCGCCTTTTGGGCCTTTGTCATCGCCTTCGCTTTGAAGGTGCCCATCTGGCCTTTCCACACCTGGCTCCCCGACGCCCATACCGAGGCCCCCACAGCGGGTTCCATGATCCTGGCGGGGGTGCTGCTCAAACTCGGCGCGTACGGGTTCCTGCGCCTGGTGCTGCCGCTTTACCCGGCGGAATCACAGCAGTATGCTGGATGGCTGGCCTTTTTGGCGACGATGGCCATCGTCTTTGGCGCGCTGGCGGCCTACGGGCAGACGGATTTCAAACGCCTGGTAGCGTATTCGTCAATCAATCACATGGGCTTCGTCGTGTTGGGCATTGCGGCGGCGGCCAAGTCGATCGGCACACTGAACGCCACCATTGCGCTGAACGGTGCGGTGTTGCAGATGTTCAATCATGGCCTTTCGGCAGCCGGCATGTTCTTCCTGGTCGGCGTGATCTACGAACGGACGCACACGCGCAACCTGAACGAGTATGGAGGTCTGTTCCCGCTGGTGCCAGTCTATGGCGGCATCCTGATTTTCACCAGTATGGCTTCGCTCGGTTTGCCCGGCCTGAACGGTTTCGTGTCTGAATTCCTGGTGGTGCGTGGCTCCTGGCCGATTTTGACGGTTTATACCGCCATCAGCATGCTTGGTCTGCTCTTCACCGGGGCCTACGTCTTGAAAGGCATCAAGCAGGTGTTGCATGGTCCGTTGAACGAGCACTGGGCACACGGCGTGCGCCGCCTGACCGAAATCACGACCCGTGAGATCGTCGTGATGGCCCCTTTGATGGCCTTGATCCTGGCTATCGGCCTGTGGCCGGCCTGGATTTTGGATGTAATCAACAAAGCAATGCTTATGCTTTTCTCGTAGCGCGAGGTATGCGATGAATTTTCCGATCTTAAGCGTTATTACTTTCATCCCCGTCGCTGCGGCTATTCTCATCTTGTTGATGAAGCCGGAGCGCAAGACGGAAGTGCGTGCCATCGCGCTTGCAGCAGCCGTCGTCGACCTGCTCCTGTCGATATGGGTATATATCTCATATAATCAGGTGACCGCAGGCTATCAGTTTGTCGAACAGTACAACTGGTTGCCGCAGTTTGGCATCAGCCTGCATTTCGGCGTGGACGGCATGAGCACGCCGCTTGTCCTGCTGACAGGCGTGGTGATGTTCACAGCAGTGCTCATCTCGTGGGGCGACTTCAACGAACAGAAACATATCTCCACCGGCATTCAGGAGCGGCCGCGCGAATTTTTTGCCTTCCTGTTCATCCTTGCCAGTGGTGTGTTCGGCGTTTTCACTTCGTTGGACCTGTTCATGCTGTTCTTCTTTTACGAGATCGCCGTTTTCCCCATGTATTTGCTGATCGCCATTTGGGGTTGGGCGCAAACCCGCGAATATGCGGCCATGAAATTAACGTTGTACCTGTTCCTGGGTTCGGTGGTTGCCCTGGTGGGCGCGCTGGCAATCTACTGGGTGGCCGGGCAGCAGACCGGCGTCTACACTTTCGACATGCTGCAAATTCAGAAGGCCG
This sequence comes from Anaerolineales bacterium, assembly GCA_046704785.1. Taxonomy (GTDB): domain Bacteria; phylum Chloroflexota; class Anaerolineae; order Anaerolineales; family Villigracilaceae; genus JBJKRF01. The sequence continues at coordinate 43,838 of JBJKRF010000093.1, forward strand.
GTTTCTCGGTCTCCTTCCAGAACTTTTGGTTCCTGCCGGTCTTTCTGGGATTCGCGGTACTGGGCGGTATCTGGCCTTTCCATAACTGGTCTCCAGACGGCCACGTAGCCGCGCCGACTGCGGTCTCCATGTTCCATGCCGGTGTGTTGATGAAGTTGGGCGCTTTTGCGGCCCTGCGGGTGGGCATTATGCTCCTGCCGGAGGGCGCGAAGCACTGGTCATGGCTCATCATGCTGTGTGCGGGCATCGCCGTTATCTACGGAGCTCTTATTGCTTTCGTGCAGACCGACATGAAATACATGATTGGTTTCTCGTCGGTCTCGCACATGGGCCTGGTGATGTTGGGGTTGTCCACGCTCAACCAGGCCGGGCTTACCGGCGCAGGTGTGCAGATGTTCTCGCACGGCATCATGACGGCTCTCTTCTTTGCCGTGACCGGTATGATCTACGATCGTGCGCACACGCGCCAAATTCCTGAACTGGGCGGTATGGTCAAGGTCATGCCGTTTGCAGCAATTGGATTTATCATCGGTGGCTTGGTCTCGATGGGAATGCCCGGTTTCTCTGGTTTTATCGCGGAGTTCCCCATCTTCGTCGGTGTTTGGCAAAGCCAGTGGTTTGTGGCGGTCATCATCAGCATTTCGATTGTCATTACCGCGGCGTATATCTTCCTCAACGTCCGTAAAGTGTTCTTCGGAAATATCCCGGAGAAGCTCGAAGGCCACATGAGCGATGTCACGGTGCTTGACAAAGTCGCCATTGCGACTCTCTGCATTCTGATGATCGGGCTTGGCCTGTTCCCCAGTTTGATGGTCCCTATGGTGCAAACCGGTGTACAAAATATCCTCCACATCCTGGGAGGTGCTTAAATGAGTGTTGATTTTCTGGCAATCCTGCCTGAGACTTTGGTTCTGGCCGTTGCCCTGCTGGCGTTGCTCTTCGCCCCCTTCTGGAAGGGCCAAAACCGGCGAACCAACCTGGGATGGCTGACGGCTGGTGGGCTGACCCTTTCGCTTGTCATCAGCCTGATTTTGGGGCAGCCCGGCGATTCTGTGCTGGCGTTGGGGGGCATGGTGCGTTTCGATTGGCTGGCCTTTGCCCTCAAAATGGTCTTCATGTTCGGCGCTGCCATCACTGCCTTGTTCATGATGGATGTCGAGCGTCTCGGCGACCGCGCTGAGGCCTACCTGCTTCTGTTGGCGTCGACCATCGGCATGAACTTGATGGCCTCCGCTGCAGACCTGGTGATGTTATACCTGGCCATCGAGACTACCTCCATTCCGCTTTATGTCCTGTCGGGCTTTATGTTGGACGACAAGAAATCGACCGAGGCCGGTTTTAAATACTTGCTTTTTGGCGCGATGACCTCGGCAGTTCTGCTCTACGGACTTTCGCTCTTATACGGTTTCGCCGGGACGACCTCGCTGGACGGCCTTGCGCAGAGTCTTGCTTCCGTCAACCCTATTTCCGTCGGCGTGCTCCTGCTGGTGCTGGTCGGTTTGGGATTTAAAGTCTCGCTGGTGCCGTTCCATTTTTGGGCTCCCGATACCTACGAAGGCGCGCCGACGCCGGTGGCCGGTTTTCTTTCGACCACTTCCAAGATGGCCGGCTTTGCCGTCTTATTGCGTCTGTTCCTGACGGCTTTTCCGCACATCAGCCTGGAATGGCAATGGATTCTGGCGATTCTGGCGGCGTTGACCATGACGCTTGGCAATTTGGTCGCATTGGCGCAAAGCAACGTCAAACGCCTGCTGGCATACTCCTCCATCGCGCATGCCGGTTACGCCATGATAGGGTTGGTCGCTTACAATGAACTGGGGATTGCCAGTGTGGTCTTCTATCTGGGTACCTATATTTTGACCAACCTGGCGGCTTTTGGTATTGTCGCGTTGGTGGGGCAGGTGACCAGTTCGGACGATATGAAGGCGTATAACGGCTTGAGCCGTCGTTCGCCGTACCTGGCGCTGGCAATGCTGGTGGCTTTTCTCTCGCTGTCGGGGATGCCGCCCTTTGCCGGGTTTATTGCCAAAGTCCTCGTTTTCGCGGCGGCTATTCAAACGGGGTGGACCTGGCTGGTCGTCGTCGGCGTGATCAATTCCGTCATCGGCTTGTACTACTATTTGAACGTATTGAAGTATGTCTATCTGTACCGAATGGAATCGGAAAACGAACAACAACATCCCATCGTGTCGACACGTCCGTTTGCGCTGGCGTTGACCATCCTGACCATTGGAATCATCCTGCTTGGAACGGCTTTTGCCCCCTGGTTCAACATCTCGACGCTAGCTGCTCACGGATTCGCGTTTCTGCTCCATTGACGCGGCCCGCCTACTGACCTTCAAGGCCCTTGTGATATAATACGCAACCACATGAGCCAGGCAGATAATCAGGAGAGTGGCGCCTGAGTCGACAAAAAATTATCAATCTGACTCTAGCAAGCGTTGCAGGGCAAGTAGGCTGCCTGACCCTGCTTATCCTTGTGCTGGCCAGCTTGGCTGGCCTCTGGCTTGACCGACACTTTAGCACTCGTCCCTGGCTGACCGTTATATTGTTGATCGCGAGTATTCCGGTTTCGTTGGTGGCGATGTTTGTCGTCGTCCGTATAGCGGTGGGGAACATCAAGACCGAACTGGACCGGAAACCACAAGATGTTGTTGAGGAGAATGACTTTGGAGACCACTCGTAAGTGGCGTTTTGGGGTTAACCGGTGGGTCGTCCTGCTGCTCATCGTCTTGCAGGTTGTCTTTGCCAGCCTGTATCCTCCAATTCGACCGCACATTCAAGTTGCCCCCGAACAACTTTCCGACACACCCCTCTTTACATTGCCTGTGATTGGCTCGTTTTACATGACGAATACGTTGTGGGGAATGGTTTTCGTCGATGTAATCGTCCTGGCAATTGTCCTGTTGGTCGCATTTGGTTTGCGCCGAAACTCGCTTATTCCGCGTGGACTAGCTGCGGCGATGGAAATGGCTGTCGAGATGCTGTACAACCTTGCCGAGAGCACAGCAGGGAAGGCCGTCAAAAAGATTTTCCCCTGGTTTGCGACGATTGTCATTGTCGTTTTGATTGCGAACTTCACGGAACTGATTCCAATGGTCGATAGCGTTGGCAAGTTGGAGCCAGCTGAACATGGTTATACACTGCAACAGTTTTTTCCATGGCTGGCTGCAATTGTGCAAGGCCAGGGAAATTATGCGGTTACGCCGTACGTGCGAACACTTTCGACCGACCTGAATTTCACGTTTGCGCTGGCGCTCATCGCTGTTGTGATGACACAAATCATTGGTGTACGCTCCCAAGGGCTGGCTTACTTCTCGAAATTTTTTAACACGCGCACGATGTTTACAACACCAATCTTTGGCGCGATTGACTTCCTGGTGAGTTTACTCGAACTGATTTCTGAATTTTCCAAGATACTCTCTTTTGGTTTCCGGTTGTTTGGAAATATTTTTGCCGGTTCGGTGCTACTCTTCCTGGTAGGATCGCTGGTGCCTGTCTTCGCCCAATCGATGATCCTGTTCTTCGAGTTCGTTATTGGCCTGATTCAAGCCTTCGTCTTTGGCATGCTCACCCTGGTTTTTATGTCTCAGGCGACGGTTGGACATATCAGTGAAGAACATCATGAATGATCTTTCCCGGACCGGTTGTCCTCGTGGCGATGCTGCTTTCATTTCTTCCCCCTTCCACGAAAATTCTTAAAAATCTGAAGCTGAATTCCGGGCTGGTTCCTACCCGTTCCTTACTACCCTTTCGAAGGCGAATGCCTCACTCGAAACTCTTCTAAGGAGAATGCTCAATGACTGGTGATATTGTCTTGGCCGCCAAATTCATCGGTGCCGGTCTTTCCATGATCGGCGCTCTCGGCGCTGGCGTGGGAATAGGTTTAAGTGTCCACGGCGCACTGGGCGGAATGGCACGTAATCCGGATTCTTATGGCACTTTATTGACCAATATGATCCTCGGTATTGCGTTCTCGGAAGCCATCGCCATCTATTGCCTGGTGATCGCTTTCCTGATGCTCTTTGTGCTCTAGTGCCGCAACTTTATGAAAGAGGAGAGCGTAAGGCCTGTTTTCGGGGAAGAAATCCGGAACGCAATCCTGCAACTTAAGGAAGTTGCGGTACTAGTGCCGCAACTTTATGAAAGAAGAGGGCGCAAAGCCCGTTTTTTTGGGAAAAAATCTGGAACGCAATCCTGCAACTTAAGGAAGTTGCGGTACTAATTGAAAACAGAAAGGAGAATACCGTTATGGAGGCGCTTGGTCTTAATTTGGGTTATTTGATCGTCCAGATTCTCAACTTCCTCATTCTCCTGATCGTGCTACGGCTATGGGTCTACAAGCCGTTGATGGGCATGCTGGAGAAGAGACGTGAGACGATCGCGCGCGGACTCGAAGACGCCCGTATTGCATCAGAAGCGCGCGCCAGGGCTGAGAAAGAAGCCGAACAACTGATCGCGGAGGCGCAGACGCGGGCCAGCCAGGTTGTTCGCGATGCCAGCGAACGTGCGGAGGCCGCTGCCCGTGATATTAAAAATGCCGCCGACGCGGACGTCTCGAAGGTGCGTGAGAAGGCGTTGGCCGAAGTGGCAGAAGAGCGCAGTCGTTTGCTGGGTGATTTGCGCGGACAGGTTGCGGCGCTTTCGATCACTGCGGCCCAAAAGCTGATTGGCGAAGCGCTGGACGAAAAGCGTCAACGTGCGTTGCTCGACGAGTTTTTCTCCGGCGTCAAGTCGGGTAAAGTGGTTGTGCTGGAAGATACGCACCTTAGCGGCGCCTCTGCCGAAGTGACCAGCGCCTTGCCGCTGACCGAGGGCGAGCAAGATACCGTCAAGAAAGACATTCTCTCGAAATCCGGCGCGCAGGCAGTGACCTTCCGTATCGATCCCAATATCCTGGGCGGATTGGTCATCCGAGTTGGAGATAAGGTGCTCGATGGCTCTGTAGCGGGGCGGCTTGAGGGCCTGCGTTCGAGCCTGCGTTGATTTGTGAGCGCGGGTATTCATAACAAAAACAGAGAGGGGTATGGGCGGCGCAAGCCGCCCATACCCCTCATCATATTTTCTTTTACGGGAAATCCCAACGAACGAATCCCTACCGTAGCTGATTCGCCGGAGAGCCGGTAGAATATATCCTTGATGAAGAATATGTCAAAGCAAAGTTCTCTTACAGCCCTCTTCGCCGAATACCCGTTTCCCGTCCTTTCCGGCGCGCTCGCAGAGCAAGCCATCAGGGAGGTCGTGGCTGATTCGCGGCAGGTCCAACCGGGGAGTCTGTTCGTCGCTGTTGGAGGCGGCTCCAGCGACGGTCATGCCTATATCCCGGCTGCGCTCGAAAAAGGCGCGGCAGCGGTCGTCGGTGAGAAACCCATGACGGGGCTGCCCGTCCCTTATATTCGCGTAGAGAATTCACGCCGTGCGCTGGCGTATCTGGCGGCGGCATTTTATGGCAATCCCGGCCGCAAGCTGGTCGTTATCGGCGTGACCGGCACGGACGGCAAGACTACAACTAGCAATCTGATCTATCAGATTTTGCGAACGGCAGGTTTGAAGACCGGTATGATTACCACCGTCAATGCCGTGGTCGGCGAGCAGGTGCTCGATACCGGTTTTCACGTCACCACGCCCGATGCCCCCGATGTGCAGCGTTACCTGTCCATGATGGTCGGCACCGGGCTGACCCATGTGGTTTTGGAAACCACTTCGCACGGTTGGGCGCAGTTCCGCGTGGATGCCTGCGAGTTCGACGTGGGTGTCATCACGAATATTACTCACGAGCATCTCGATTATCACGGCACATACGAGAACTATCGCGCGGCCAAGGCGCGATTGCTTACCGGTTTGGCGGATACGCACAGCAAACCGCATGGCAATCCGCGGCTTGCCGTGCTAAATTTCGACGATCAATCTTACCCGTATCTGCACGAGGTGACCCAGGTGCGACAGTCTAGCTACGGGCTGGCAGCCGGTTCCGATGTGCGCGCTGAGGAGATTTCCTACCTCCCGGACGGACTCCGTTTTGTTGTGACCAGCTCCGACTTTCGCGTAGCCATTAACTCAAAGCTTGTGGGCGCTTATAACGTTTCCAATTGCCTGGCCGCACTGACGGCTACTGTCGTTGGCTTGGGCATCGATCCGCGGGTGGCGGCGCGCGGAATCGCCTTTCTGCCCGGTGTGCCGGGGCGCATGGAGCGTATTGACCTGGGGCAGCCTTTTACCGCCATTGTCGATTTTGCTCATACGCCCAATGCATTAAAAGTCGCTCTGGAGACTGCTCGCCAGATGACGTCTGGCCGCGTGATTGCCGTTTTTGGTTCGGCTGGATTGCGCGACCGCGAAAAGCGCCGTATGATGGCTGAAACTTCGGCGCAACTGGCGGATGTCTCTGTTTTGACAGCGGAAGACCCGCGTACCGAGTCCCTCGCCGCCATTTTGCAGGAGATGGCCGACGGGGCGCGCAGCCGGGGGGCCGTCGAGGGGCGTTCGTTCTATCGTGTTCCCGACCGCGGCGCAGCCCTCCGTTTTGCCTTGCAACTGGCGCAGCCCGGCGACCTGGTCATTGCGTGCGGGAAAGGGCACGAGCAATCGATGTGTTTTGGCGTGACGGAGTATCTTTGGGATGATCGCGTTGCGATGCGTGCGGCGTTGGCCGAGTCGCTCGGCCTGGACGGTCCGGCTATGCCTTATTTACCAACGCAGGAGAGAGAATGAATGTTGAGCCTGTTGTCCTGACCGGAAAGTACGTGCGATTGGAACCCTTGAGTGTAATGCACGTTCCGGAGTTGACCCTCGTCGGGCGCGACCCTTCCATTTGGCGGTATATGCTTTACGGGGAAGTGACGACCGAAGCGAAGATGGAGAAATGGGTACGGGAGCTTTTGTCGCGAAAAGCTGCCGGGGCGGCGCAACCTTTCGCTGTCATTCACCTGGCGTCAGGAAAGGTGGCCGGCGCGACACGTTATCTGGAAATCCGCCCGCAACATCGTGGACTGGAGATTGGTGGAACCTGGTATGGCGTGAAATACCAACATACGGCGGTCAATACTGAATGCAAGTATTTGTTGTTGCGTCACGCCTTCGAGAAACTTGACGCCATTCGTGTGCAGATCAAAACGGATACCCGTAACCAGCGCTCCCGTCAGGCCATCGAACGACTTGGCGCGAAGTTCGAGGGTGTTTTGCGTAACCATTTGATTTTGCCCGATGGCACCTATCGTCACTCGGCGTATTACAGCATCCTCGATGAGGAGTGGCCCGTGGTCAAGGCACATCTGGAAAAGCTGATGGAGCGCCGCTGATTCCCCCGTTTCGCCAAAGCGTCCCTGCCAGATAGGTGGGAGCGCTTTTTTATACTTCTGTGTAACCGGCCAGCGCCAGCGCTCGTGGCCCGGTATTCACGCCCAGTACAGGGCCGGTGATGTTGATCAACAATTCCTGAGGGGCATACTCTTCCTGAATGCGTGCAGCAATTTCCGCGGCTTCTTCGGGTGCGTTCCCGTGCAGGACGGCTACGTGCAGTGGTTTGTTGGGGGTAATTTGCTCAAAGAAACGTTGTAGCAACAGCGCAATGGACTTCTTGCGGGTGCGCGCCTGCCCGGCAGATTCGACCAGCCCGGTCTGGTGGTTGATCTGTACCAACGGTTTGATATCCAGCAGGCTCCCGACCAAGCGGGTAGCGCTACCGATGCGGCCGCCGCGCTGTAGGAATTCCAATGTATCCAGGCAGACGATCTGCACTAATTTCTCGCGGACGCACGTTGCGGCGTCGACCATTTCATCCAGGCTGGCCCCTGCCTGGCCTGCGCGAGCCGCTGCCAACACCTGCCAGCCCAGGCTCATCGTGGGCCCTTTTGAATCCACAACCGTTATAAGTACTTTCATCTGGCCGGCAACTCGCTTGGCCAGTTGGAAGGTGCCGCTCATCGCGCTGCTCACAGTGAACACGAGCAGTTGTTCGGCGCCTTGGGCGATGACATCTTGGTAGGCTCGTTCAAAGTCGGCTGGGCTTGGTTGCGTGGTACTTGGCGTTCGCTGGTCGCTGCGCAATCGCTCGTAAAATTGCTGGGGCGAAATGTCAATTCGGTCGCGCAATGCCTGGTCACCCCAAATGATGACCTGTGGAATTACCGTGATGCTGTATTGTTCGATCAAGTTCTCAGGGATGTCGCAGGTGCTGTCGGTCAATAACGCAATTCTTTTTTCGGCCATAATAAGTCCTGATGATCGGTCTTCTCAAATATCTTTGGCAATCGGCGTGACGGAACGCAGTGCCACGGAAAATCCTAACTAGGGAACCATTGTACTTCGATAAAAAACAGGGACGAGTAGGCCACTCGTCCCTGTTTGGAATGACGTTTGTCTGTTTTTCTAGCGCCTGCGGTCTCCACCGTGATGGTTGCCGCGTCCGCCGCGCCGGTCTCCACCGGGACGCCCATTGCCGCTTTTACGGGGCGAATCGTGCTCCAGGGCCTCCTCCACGCTCCAGCCTTCGAGGACGGCCTGTCGCGAAAGCCGGATTTTGCCCTGCGGATCGATCGCGGTTACCATGACGGTGATCTCGTCGCCGAACTGGACGACATCTTCTACCTTGTTGACGCGCTCAGAGTCGAGCTGGGAGATATGCACCATGCCGTCTACACCGGGCAAAATTTCGATGAATGCGCCAAAATCGGCCACGCGTACGACCTTGCCGGTGTAGATGCGACCTACTTCGGCGCTCTCGCCCATGGCCTCGATACGTTGGCGGGCGACTTCTGCGCCGGGTCCTTCTGTCGAAGCGATGTAGACCGTGCCGTCTTCCTCGATGTCGATCTTGGTGCCGGTTTCTTCTTGCAGGGCGCGGATATTCTTGCCACCTGGGCCGATCAGCGCACCGATTTTTTCCATTGGAATGTGGGCAGTAATAATGCGTGGGGCGTGCGGCTTGAGTTCCGCTCTGGGTTGTGGAATGATTTCGATCATTTTGCCCAGGATGAACAGGCGCGCTTTGCGGGCCTGTTCGAGAGCCTGTTTCATGGTTTCGGTGCTCAGGCCACTGATCTTGATGTCCATTTGCAGCGCGGTGATGCCAATTTCCGTCCCAGCTACTTTGAAATCCATATCACCCAGATGGTCTTCGGTGCCCTGGATGTCGGTCAATATTTGGTAGCGGCCTGAGTCGTCGGTGACGAGCCCCATTGCCACGCCAGCAACCGGTGCTTTGATCGGCACACCGGCGTCCATCAGGGCCAACGTCGAACCGCAGACGGAAGCCATCGAGGTCGATCCGTTGGAGGATAGCACCTCGGAGACCAACCGCAGCGTGTAGGGGAATGTCTCTTCGGCGGGGATGACGGGCACGAGTGCGCGTTCTGCCAGCGCGCCGTGACCAATTTCACGACGGCTCTGGCCGCGCAACGGTTTAACTTCGCCTGTGGAGAAGGGAGGAAAATTGTAGTGATGCAAATACCGCTTTGTGTCGATGGGTGTGAGCGAGTCCAGTTCTTGCGCTTCTCCGAGCGTGCCGAGCGTGGCCAGGGTCAGCACCTGGGTTTCGCCACGGGTGAACAGGCCGGAACCGTGCGCGCGTGGGCTGATGCCAACTTCACACCAAATGGGGCGGATGTCGGTGGGGGTGCGACCGTCGGGCCGTTTGCCCATGCCGAGAATGCGTTCACGTACGACAGCTTTTTCAGCTTCGCCGAAGGCTGCTTTGATGCTGGACGACGTCGGGCAGTTTGACGGGTCGCCCCCTTCGGGCACAGTCGTCAATTCGTTGACGAGCTCGTCGGCGATGGCGTCCATTCCATCGTAGAACTCATTCTTGGAAAGGGGTTTGTCGAGCAGTTCGTTGAGTTGCTTTTCGACGCGGGCGAAGACCTGCTGGTTCAGTTCTTCGTTCGTCGGATAGAATTCTGCCTGGCGTTTCGGTTTGCCAATCTCAGACTGCATTTGAAATTGCAGGTCGATGATGGGTTGGATGGATTTGTGTCCCAGCTCGAGCGCGGCGACCATCACATCTTCTGGAATTTCATTGGCGCCGCATTCCACCATCAGAATGGCATCGCGGGTGCCGGCGATGCGCAGGTCGAGGTCGGATGCGTCGATTTCGGCGAAGGTCGGGTTGATGATGAATTCATCGTTCACGCGGCCAACGCGTACGGCCCCGACGGGTCCGTTCCAGGGAATGTCGGAGATCATCAGTGCGGCAGATGCGGCGTTGATCGCCAGGATGTCGAGCGGATTTTCGCCGTCGGCAGAGAGCGAGAACATAATGACCTGTACTTCGTTGCGCATGCCATGGGGAAAGAGAGGGCGTAGCGGACGGTCGGTGAGGCGTGCAGTCAGGATGGCTTCGGTGCCGGGGCGTCCTTCGCGTCGAAAGAACGAGCCTGGAATTTTGCCGCCGGCGTACAGTCGTTCCTCGTAATCTACGCTGAGGGGAAAAAAGTCGATTCCTTCGCGTACACCGCCCATGGTGGTTGCAGCGAAGATGATGGCGTCGTTGATGGCCGCGGTGACTGCACCACCGGCTTGGCCGGCCAGCTTGCCGGTCTCAAAGGTAATGACGCGCGATCCCACTGTTGTGGAAAAGCGTTTTACTTCTGGTTTCATGTTGTCTTTGTCTCCTGTTTGGACGCGACATACACTCGCGCCCCTACTATCCCGCCTTGTCAGGGACTGAAAAATAGTGGCAACGGATTGTAGAACAAATCAACGAAACTCGTGTTCACCTATTGAACGTTGCCAACATGTTTCAATTCCTGACAGCGGGGCATTCGGCAGGGCCGAAAAAATAAGTTCCTTATAGTAGCAAGAGTGGATGGGGGGAACCCCATCCACTTGCCTTACAAGGGTTATTTGTGGCGCAAATTCAGACGCTCGGTAATTGCCAGATAACGTTGATAGTCTGTTTTGCGCAAGTATGCCAACGTGCGACGGCGCTGACCAACCAACTTGAGTAACCCACGGCGACAGGATTCGTCGTGTTTGTTTGAACGCAGGTGCTCGGTCAGTTGGCTGATCCGTTCTGTCATGATTGCGATCTGGACATCTGCTGAACCCGTATCGTGTTCGTGGCGGTGGAAGTCTTCGATCAGCTTTGCCTTTCTCTCTCTTGGCAGTGGCATGACGTTGCTTCTCCTTTCTTAATCAGGATGGGGCAGGTCTCCGTATTCGCAGCCGGAACCGCGAATAGGACCAGTCACGGCGGCGATTATACCAGAAATATATCAGAAATGTGGCGTGAGCAAACTGTAAAAATTATGGGGTTTTTACGTTTTCTTTGCAAAATCACCCAAAGGGGGCATGGCTTGGCAAAGAAAAGACGTTTCCAACGGATAAAACGATGACTCCACTGCAAAAAGGATAGGACAAAGCTCCTCCAAATTGCACCCTCCTCAAAAGGGGAGGAGTTTAATATAATCAGAGCAAACCAACCTAAGCGGAGAAACCCATGTTCAAAAAGAACCAGC
>JBJKRF010000094.1:0-8978 GCA_046704785.1 Anaerolineales bacterium
CATGGCCTGTCGTGACATGAAGAGAGGTGGTTGCGGGCTTCGTTCCCGCTTTTTAATCCTGAATTATGCCACAATGACAGGCCACCTTCTTTATATTTGGTTGCGGCTGGAAGCCGCGCTATGATTATACTCTGCATGATTTGAGGATATTGTCTTTGCAAGTGCGCCTTGTATTACAGACGATACTGGTTCTTTGGGATTCCCGTGATAAGGGTAAATGTAGGGTGTAGTTTCGCTTCGTGCCGCCTACCTCCCTATAAATCTGCTTCATCCCGCAGATTCCCAATGAACCAAGATACTTGGCGCTCGTTACCAGACGCGTCGATAAGCGGTAGAGTCTATCGTGCCGTTCAAAATTGTTATGTCGGTGAAAACAGGTATTTTTTACAGGGACAAATCATAGGGGGAAGATTAATCTGAATTCATTCTCTGCGGCCTTTATCTTTCGAAAAGGAATCTCTGGTGGGCTACAGTAAAAGCTGTATCGTATTGGCATGGACCGATATAGATGGAAAGGCGCTATCGGTCTTTTTTCTGTATTCTGTGGTGTCTGGCTGTCAGAATAAGTCCTGAAGTTGATGTACATTCTGATATGTTGTCGTGTCTCTATCGCGCTATAATTTAGACAAAAACAGTCCTATTTCTTGGGGATGCTTTGGACTTTCCCCTTTTTAAATTTCCTGGGAGGAACCGAAGATGAGCGCTCAGGCCAATCCAACTTCGACCAAGCAACTGCCTCACTTTACCGAGGAAGAGCAAAAGGCATTGCATGATTATTGGGATATCTACGAACTGCACCGTGACCAGATTACGGCAGAACTGGCCCGTACGGTTGGTGCACGTCCTGAATTGCAATTTCTTTTGCGGTCCGATTCGCCGGAAGAAATGGCCGAGCGGCAGCGCGTCAGCCGTGAATTGCAGCGGCGCGCCTTCGTGGAGGGTGACTGGGAACCTTATATTCTCGATTTGCAAAAACAGAGTGCCAATTACGCACAGGCTGGCTTCAGTCTGCGTATTTGGTTCGATATTCTCGGCGATTTCAAGTCGGCAATATTGCCTTATCTAGTGAACGCTTATGGTCGCTCCAAGTCGCGTCTTTTGGTCGCTTTGAAAGGCCTGGACTTGCAGATCAATGTCATCATGGGGGTCATCAGCGAGAGTTACTTGAAAGTCAAGCAGGACATCATCCTCCAGCAGCAAGAAGCGATTCGCGAGCTTTCCACCCCGGTACTGCAGTTGCGCGACGAGTTGCTGTTACTGCCCCTGATCGGTGTGCTGGACTCACACCGCGCCAATCAGGTGACGCAACACTTGTTGTACGCCATCCGGGATAGGCGGGCCAGCGTCGCCATCATGGATATTACCGGGGTGCCCACAGTGGATAGCGCCGTCGCAAATCACCTGATTCAAACAGTCGAAGCGGCGCGACTCATGGGCGCCCTTGTCATTATTACCGGCCTGTCGGCTGACATTGCCCAGACGCTGGTACGCATCGGTGTCGATTTCGACAAGCTCAATACGAAAGGTGATTTGCAACGAGGCGTGAATGAGGCCCATCGGTTGCTTGGCTATCAAACCATCAGGTCTGGCGAGCCTCTGATCGCCGAAAGTTATTCGTCGGAGGATTGAGCGGTGCGGGTTCCCATTCTTAAATTGCACGAAAACCTGATCGCTGTCGTTCAAGACGCCTTGACCGATGCGGACCTGGTGACGCTCCAGAGCGACCTCGCCAAACAGATTGGTCAACACAATATTCGGGGGGTGGCAATCGATGTGACGGCGCTGGACGTGATGGACTCGTTCGCCACGCGTACCTTGCGGAACATCGCATATACAACGCAACTGCGCGGGGCTGAGATGATTATTGTGGGAATCCAGCCAGACGTGGCCTTTGCGATGGTTCAACTCGGCTTGCGGCTAGATAACGTTTCCGTGGCGCTGGACCTCGAACGGGGAATCGACTACCTGGAGCATCAGGTTAAGGTGCAAGGAGAGTTGACGTGACCGCCGAAATTCGGGTTCCAATCCAGTCTGACGCGGATATCGTCACGGCTCGTCAACGAGGTCGGAGTTTGGCGGCTAAGTCCGGTTTTTCGACGAGCGACCTGACGATGATCGCGACGGCCATCTCTGAAGTGGCGCGAAACATCGTCAGCTATGCCCGGCGCGGCGAGATCATCCTGGATACCATCGAGGACGGTTCCGGTCGTGGTTTGCTCGTCGTCGCGCGGGATGATGGGCCGGGGATCGCCAATATTGCCCTGGCGTTGCAGGATGGCTATTCGAGTAACAATAGTTTGGGGTTGGGCCTGCCCGGCGCTCGTCGCTTGATGGATGAGTTTGAGATCATTTCTGAAATTGGAAAAGGCACTGTCGTAACGATGAAAAAATGGAAGAAGTGAATTTGCAATCGGTGGTGGAATGGGGCCTCTCGACAACAGCATTCCCCGGCCAGGCCGTATCCGGCGATTTGCACTTGCTCGAGGTATTTTCCTCCCGTGTTATCGTGGCCGTTGTAGACGGCTTGGGGCATGGCAAGGAGGCGGCAGAAGCGGCCAGCCGGGCGACGAACGCGCTACGTGTGCATTCCGATGAGGACGTAAAAGGGATGGTCAAAGGTTGTCATGAAGCGCTTTTACAGACGCGGGGCGTCGCTTTGAGTCTGGCAGCCTTCGATGGCAACGGATTGATGACCTGGTGTGGTGTGGGAAATGTGGAAGCTGTGTTATTCCATGGCGTGGGGGATGGACGGATAATGCGCGAACGTATTTTGCAAGATGCAGGTGTTGTTGGCTACCAGCTTCCTGCGCTTCACACGAAATCGATCCCGGTCCGTTTTGGCGACGTGTTGATCCTGGCAACAGACGGTATTTGCACCGATTTTGCCGACGATCTGAACTTGAGTAAGTTGCCCCAGCAGATTGCCGATGGAATTCTCTCGCAGCATAGCCGCGGATCGGATGATGCGCTGGTGATGGTCGTACGCTATTTGGGCAAATCTTATGGCAATTCCGCATAAAAAACGTTTGCAGACCTATGTGTCTGCATTGGAAAACTACCTGGACGGCGGCGGCGAGGAGGCCCTGGATCGTGCGTATGAAATTGGGCGTGCTGCCGTCCAAGATCGCCTGGGGGTATTGGAAGTAACCAGCTTGCACCAGGATGCGCTGGAAGTCATCCTGAAGGAACGTCCGAGTCGGGAACGGGGAATCCGGCGCGTGAAGATGGCCTCCTCCTTTTTGAACGAGGCCCTGGCTCCGTTTGAAATGACCCAGCGAGGGTACCAGGAAACCCTGATGCAATTGCAAAGCCTCAACCAGAATTTGGAAGAACAGGTGGCGGAGCGTACTGCTTCGCTGCGCGCCGAGATCGTGGAACGCCAACGGGCGGAAGAGACCCTCAAACGTCGTCTGTCTGAGCTCGAGGCGGTTGCCGAGGTGACCAATGCGCTACGCAGCCCTCAGACGCTGGATGGGATGCTTTCTCTGTTGATGGATACCATTTCCTCGGCGTTGAAGACGGACATGTGCGCTGTCTGGCTTCGTAACGTGCTGACGAACGAATTCTATGTTGCTGCCTCTCATGGCCTGGATGATCTGCTCAGCGCCAAGCTGAACGAATCCCCTGCGGCCCTGGTTTTGACGCTCGACGACGAGTTCGTCTCGCGAGAATTCAAAACGGATGGGCGCGTCCCCAACGAACTGCGGCCCTTGCTTCCGCCTGAATTGGGAGGCGCAAACGTTCCTGTTGTCGTCGCCAAAGAGGTGATTGGTATCCTGTCGGTGGCAGTGCACCTGCCGCGTGAGATCGAGCCGGATGAAGTCCGCCTTTTGCGTACGGTGGCCGACATCGCCGGGACCGCCATCCACCGAATGCGACTCTACGAGCAAACGGAGCGTCGTCTGCGACAGATTACGGCCTTGCGTCACATCGATCAGGCGATCACGTCCAGCCTCGATTTGGGCCTGACGCTCGACATCCTCCTGGCGCAGGTGATGGACCAACTCTGGGTGGATGCCGCTGCCGTGCTGCTGCTCAATCGCTCCAATATTCTGGAATTCGCGGCTGGCCGTGGCTTTCGGAGTCAGAGCATCCAGGCTTCTCGCTTGCGCCTTGGCGAAGGCTACGCCGGGCGTGCGGCCCTGGAGCGTCAGGTCATCGACATCTCCAATTTGAGCGTTGCCCAACCTGAATTTACCCGCGCTTTCTTGTTGGCCGGTGAAGACTTTGTGTCTTATTATGCCGTGCCGCTGGTAGCCAAAGGACAGGTGAAAGGCATTTTGGAAATATTCCATCGTTCCTTGCTGCGGCCCGACCGGGAATGGCTGAGTTTCCTGGAGGCGCTGGCCGGGCAGGCTGCGATTGCTGTGGATAATGCCGCTCTGTTCAATGATCTGCAACGCTCTAACGTGGAACTGGTGCTGGCTTATGATGCGACCATCGAAGGCTGGTCACGTGCGCTCGACCTGCGCGATAAAGAGACCGAGGGCCATACCCAGCGCGTCACGGAAATGACCGTCAAACTCGCCAATGCGGCAGGCTTCAGCGACGACGAGATCATCCAGGTCCGTCGAGGGGCGCTGTTGCATGATATTGGCAAAATGGGCATTCCCGATTCCATCTTGCTGAAACCCGGAAAATTAACCGAGCGGGAATGGGAAATCATGCGCAAGCATCCCGTCTACGCCTACGAGATGTTGCACCCCGTCCAGTATCTTCGTCCGGCTGTGGATATTCCCTATTGCCATCACGAGAAATGGAATGGCAGTGGGTATCCGCGTGGACTTCAGGGGGAACAAATTCCGCTGTCTGCGCGCCTGTTCGCCGTTGTCGATGTTTGGGATGCGCTGACCAGCGAACGGCCTTACCGCAAAGCCTGGTCTGCCGAAAAAGCCCTGGCGTATATTCGCTCTGAATCAGGAAGCTACTTCGACCCGGAAGCGGTGGAACTGTTCCTGAAAATGCTCGGCAGCTCGAAAGCCCCCTGAACCGTCCCTTCCGCGTTTTGACACGATAGAACCAATCGGCAAAGAACCCGACGATGAAATGCCATGGAGAACGATAGATGCTTGAGGCGCAGGCGTTTGCCCTCGATGGGCAGTTCCTTTCAGAAGCACAGATTCTTTCCACCCTGCAGGCCGGGCTGGCCGGCAAATTTCGTGATCGACGCCTGTTGGTTTTGATTCCCGACCACACGCGCTCGCTACCGCTGCCGTTCCTGTTCCGCACCCTGGTGGACGTTTTGCAGGATGCGCGCCAACTGGATTTCATGGTTGCCCTGGGCACCCACCCGCCGTTGAATGAGGAACACATCAATGCGCTGGTTGGCGTCGAAGCGGGGGAGCGCGAGACGACATTCAAACCTATCGGTCTGCTGAACCACCGTTGGGACGACCCTGCTACCCTGACGAAGATCGGCACTTTTACTGCCGATGATATACAGGGATTTTCCGGAGCGTATTGGCACCCCTCTCTGCCAGAGCAGGTCGAGATTCGCCTGAACCGGGCGGTCCTGGAGGCCGATCACGTCCTGATTCTGGGGCCGACCTTCCCGCATGAAGTCGTCGGTTTTTCGGGTGGCGCCAAGTATCTTTTTCCCGGCATTTCCGGCCCGGAGATGATCAACGCTACACATTGGCTAGGCGCGCTGGCGGGCGTGGTCAACACGATCGGCGTCAAGGATACGCCCGTGCGCCGCATGATTCACGTCGCTGCAGCGCACCTGCGTACCCCGTCGACGTTGATCGCGCTGGTCGCCCAAGGGCATGATTTGGCCGGCTTGTTCATCGGCGACCTGCTTTCCGCCTGGAGCGCCGCCGCCGACCTTTCGGCGCAGCGTCACATCCGTTGGTGCGAGAAACCTTTCCAGCGGGTGCTCTCGTGCGCCCCGCCGATGTACGACGAACTGTGGACGGCAGCCAAAGCCATGTACAAGCTCGAACCGGTGGTGGTGCCGGGCGGGGAACTCGTCATCTACGCGCCACACCTGGAAGTGGTCAGCCGGGTACATGGCAAGTACATTTACGAAATCGGCTATCACATCCTGCCGTATTTTTTACAAGATTGGAGACGATATGCGCATATCCCGTTGGGGGCGCTGGCGCACAGCACTCACCTGCGCGGATCGGGGCGCATCGAGAACGGCCTGGAAAAGCCCAATGTGAAGGTGACGCTGGCGAGCCGGATTCCACCCGATGACTGCGCGCGGCTCAACCTGGGGTATCTCGACCCCGCGAAAGTGGATGTGACCGCCTGGCAGAATCGCGAGGCCGAAGGAGTCTTGTACGTGCCGCGTGCAGGTGAGACGCTCTATCGCCTGAAATCGGACGGCTGAGAAAAGTCTGCGAGAAACTTCGGCATCTGCTATTGGGGCGGTGTTGCCTCCTGCGCGGCGATTTCCACGATGGCAACGCCCAACGGATCGAGCACAATCGAGTTGCTCACCTGTGCGCCCGTGAGCAGATCGCGCCCGGATTCTGCGAGCGGCAGCGTGACGCGCTCTTTGGCATGGTTGAGGGCAAACAACCAGGTTTGCTGTCCGTTGCTGCGCCGCAAGAGTTCGACGCCCACCGGCGCACGTTCCTCTACAGGCTGAACGTTAGCCTTTTCGCATAGCTGGCCGACGAGCCAGTCCAGGCCGCCGGTTTCAGGGAACGTGCCGATGTAGAAGGCGCTGCCCTGGCCAAATTTGTTGCGAGTGATGGCCGCTTTTTCGGCATAATAGTCTTGCGTATAGCGAGCGAGCGTTTCGGCGCTTTGCAGTTGGATCACATCACTCCACAGGCTGCACCGGAACTCCTGCCCGCTAAAGGTGCGGAACGTATTTGCCTCGGACTCGCCGTAGGGCACGTACTCTTCGACCCCCAGTCCGAGCATTTCACGAAAAGGCGCAGGATAACTCCCTAATTGGATCTGCTCGTTCTCGTCGACGATGCCGCTAAAAAAGGACATCGCCAGGGTGCCGCCCTCCGCGACGTAACGGTTTATATTTTCGGCGGCGCGCTCGTTAACCAGGTAAAGATTCGGGGCGACGACCAGCCGGTAACGTGAAAGGTCGGCTTCGGGATGTACGAAATCTAGGGTGATATTGCGTTTGAAAAAACTGGCGTAGTATCCCCGCACGAGTGACATCAAACGGAGGTCGTTAGACGGCTTCCCCTTCAGTTCCAGCGCCCACCAGTTTTCCCAATCGAACAGGAAGGCGACCTGAGCCTGCACCCGGCTCGACAGGAGTTGCGCCAGCCGGGGCAGTTCTGCGCCGAATGCTTTGACCTCGCGCCACACCCGCGAATCGGTTCCGGCATGCGGCAGCATCCCACTGTGATGTTTTTCAGCGCCCGCTTTGGAGGCCCGCCACTGGAAGAACATGACGCCGTCTGCGCCGCGCGCGATAGCCTGGTAACTGCACAAGCGCATGACGCCCGGACGTTTGGTGGCGTTGCGCTGGCGCCAGTTGACGTGGGTGGGAGCCTGCTCCATCAGAATCCACGGACGCCGTTCACCCAGCGAGCGCATCAGGTCGCAGACCATGCCGGCGCCGATCATCCATTCGGGGTCGTAGGTGTCGGGATAATTGTCGTTCGAAACGATATCTTCTTGCGCTGCAAATTTCCAGTAGTCTGCCGGCTTGTGAAAGCCCATGAAGTTGGTGCTGACCGGCACGTTGGGAGTCAGTTCGCGCAGGATGGTTTTCTGTTCGTCGAAGCAGGCAATCCACGAGTCGGAGTTGAAGCGCGCCCAATCCAAGAGTTGGGATGGGTTGATGAAGGTCGGCGCTTTACGAGGCGGGTGGATTTCATCCCAATGGCCGTAGTGTTGGCTCCAGAAAGCCGTGCCCCAGGCCCGGTTCAACCCTTCGAGCGAGCCATAGCGCTTTTGCAGCCATGTGCGGAAGGCCTGCGCCGAAGAATCGCAAAAACATTCGGTCACGTGGGATGCGTATTCGTTGTCCGGGTGCCATAAGGCCAATGCGGGGTGGTCACGGTAACGTTCGGCCAGCGCCCGCACCAGGCGCGTGGCGTATTCGTGATACGCCGGGCTGTGCGGGCAATAATGGCGGCGCGACCCATGCCAGAGCGTGACGCCCTCGGCGGTGACGGGCAGAATCTCAGGATGGAGACGCACCAACCAGGGCGGCGGGCGCGGCGGCTGTCACGTGTGAAAGCCACTCGGCGCTCTCGTCGATGCGACAAATGCGCAGGCTGAACCCACGTTCCTGGAGATAGGATGCCAGTCGGTCGCCGGTGTCTTCCTCTTCGGCCAAAAGCATCACGAAGTCGCCCTCTTCGATCAAGGGGGCAGAAAGCTCGGATTGTGGGCGGGTGGCCGAGACGACGGGTAGATGGAACGAAAAGGTGGAGCCGCTGCCCAGTTCACCTGGTGAACGTACTTCGATGTGGCCTGCGTGCTTTTCGATCAGTTGTTTGGTGATAACCAATCCCAGGCCCAGGCCGCCATAGCCGGACTCGATCGTACGCTCCGAACGGTAGAACTCGTTGAAGATGGTTTCCTGTTCGGCGGGAGAAATGCCGATGCCGGTATCGCTCACGGAGACGGTTACCTCTTTTTGGGCGGTCGATACGTCCAGGCGCACCTGCCCCGTGGGCGTGAATTTGACGGCATTGCTGATCAGGTTGAGCGTCACCTGGCGCAGGCGGGTGCGGTCACCCAATACCCAGGGGCCATACTGCGGCAGGTGCGCTTGCCACGCCAGCCCCTTTTCGCGGGCCAACTCCTCGCCGATTTTGGCCGCCATGTGCAAAACTTCGGCAAGGTCGAGCGGTTCGCGCAGGATACGCAGTTGGCCGGCTTCGCTGCTGGCCATGTCGAGCACATCTCCGATCAGGCGCGCCAGGCGTTGGCGCTCGCGATTCTGCACGTCGAGCTGTTGGGCAAGCTGGCCGGCGCGCATAAAGTCCATGGTCGTCAACAATTCGAAAGACGCCAGGGCCGACTCCAAGCGCCCGGCGGCGTTCAGG
>JBJKRF010000095.1:0-16804 GCA_046704785.1 Anaerolineales bacterium
TTTTTTTTTTTTTTTTTTGGTTTTTTTTTTTTTTTACACTTTTTTTTTGTGGTTTGGGGGGGGGGGGGGCGCCCGCCCCCCCCCCACACCCACACAAATCCGCTTCCTCACCTGGCCCCAAAGACCCCTCTTTCCTATATGAACTCTCAATCGAATTATCAGCAAGCCTCGATCAAAACGGCTAACGACCTCAGGAGCATTGCACAGTCACAGCCCATCCGTGACCTGTCCAGGCTGTCTTTGCCGGAGATCAACGCCGTGGTGGACCTGACCGCGCAGATCGTCCCGGCCGGGAACGTTCCGGGGATGATCGTCAGCGGGTTGGCGCGCATCCCTGGTCAGCGTTTGCCGCTCCAGACGGTCCAACAACACATCACCATTTTGTTCAAAGGGGTGGAACAGATTCTCGATCAGGTTGCCTATGGCGCGTTTTTTGCCGGGCCGGCAGCCGTCATCTGGGGCTATCAAAACTTGCTCAAGTTGGCCGGAAAAGACCCCGAATCATCCTTCCCCGAAGGGGTTTGGCAGTTCTACGTGGATTACGCTTTGCGCGAGGACACCGCCCGCCACGTGAACGAGACTCACGGTTTTCACACTTTACTTCAGCAGCACGGCATCCGGTTGAGCGAAACAGACCGTATCACCGCCTGGGTTATGGCCGCTATCTCGTGCCTGCACCAGTATGACGCCTTGCTGGAAATCGAATGGTATGAAAGGGTGGCTACGTCCACCTTGCGGGAGTTGACCCGGGCGCTGCCTGACGCCACGCGCTACGCCTCTCTCTACCGCGAATGGGAAATCCAGCGACCTTACCGCCGCGGGGCCGAGGCGGCGCACTACGACTATCCCGGTTACCGGCGCGTCAAATTCGATCACTTCCTGGAAGATGTCATGCGCGATCTGCCGCCGTCCCTGCGCGAGAACTGGCAGACGCAAATACAGACCCGCACCCAGCAGGAACTACCGGCGTACCGGCGGCAGATGTCCATTCTGGCCTACCTCGACCCGGGGCCCTATGGGGAAATACGTACGCCTTTTTTGCTGGAACAGGCCAAGGTTGGGCTGATCTACCAGGGTAAGTATTATTTGATGCCGGCTTGCGCTGTCGGGACCGATCAACCCCTGGGCGTGGAGACTGTGCGCGCGCAGATCGCTGCTCTGCGGAACTCGTCGAGTCCGCCGACGGGGCCGCTTGCGGCATTGGTGCGCGTCAAACGCTCGGCCTTGTCGGGCCTGCGCCGCAAGCTGAATCCGTCGCTGCAGAAAGATCTGCAAGAATTGCGCTTCGCGCCCATCCTGCTCAATTTCGACCAACGTTCTGTCGCCTTGCCGCTGACCGAGTTGCGCCAGACGGAGCGAGGCATTGGCGACCACGCCCTGACCATTTTCAACACGGAAAAGACCGTGGTTTTCGACCAGTCGCATATTTTCTTCGACGGGATTTTGGGCGCGGCCCTGGCCGAGATCATGACCAACGAAGCTTTGTCCTGGGCGGTTTATCTCAACACCCTCACAGACCCACGTCCTGCCGCAGAGCGCCTCTACCTGCCCCTGGTCTTCCCCTTCGAGGTTGCCGACCTCGAGCTGATCCGCCAGGCGCCCTCCATCACGCCGGAAGCCGGCGCGGAAACCGACAAGGTCAACCTGAAAGCCTGCCTGACCCTGCGCAAACTCTTCAAACAGCGCAACAGCCTGTTGCAACTGACCGTCAACGATTTGCTGCTGCTCTATCGCGCCATCCACGCCGCCCAATATCGGCCCTCGGCAGAGCTGGCCGCTGAATTGAAAAAACTGGCCGCCGACCCTTCCACCCGTGCGCTGGCAACTGACCTGCGGCACGCCTTGGAAAGGTCACGGCGCGAGAACCCTTCCGTGCTGGTGCCCATCGACGCCAGCAAGCGTATTCCACGCGAGCGCATCTATCCGTTGAGTATGGAAGTGCCGCTGATGGAATTGGACCTGCTCAACCTGCACCGGCGCGTGATCGAAACGCTGGACGCCTACGAGACGGCCCGAGGAGATCGTTCCGCCGCCTATGCCGATTTCGACCACGCCCAGCGCACGTACCTGGCTACACTGGCCGGCCTGGGTGCGATCATCACCAAACTGAAGGAAATTGCCACCCAGGGAGAAAGCGCCAGCGTTGGGGCCATCAAACTGCTTGCGCACCTGCCCCCGGCGCTGCAGCATCTGTTGGACAAAGTGCCCGAACGTTTCGAAATGCTCAACAATATGCTCAAAGGCCGCGAGGTCTTTTCCAATGTGGGAGCGGTGGTGCCCAGTAGCACCCTGACCCGCTTCGTGACCGCCAAGGATGATAACGAGCAAAAACAACTGGTCTGGGGCGTACTGACCGACGCCAGCGGCTCGATGCACATCAGCTTGCGCGACTTCCGCCCGCACGTGGCTGCTTTGCTGGCAATTGGCCGTAAAGACCTGGCAGACCTCATCGCCCAGGATTATCTGGACGCTTACACCAGCGGCGTCAATGCCTTTGTGCGTGACCTGCAACGTATTACGATTGCCAGCCGAAAGACTCGCATCTTGGACGGGAGAGCGCGCCGATGAGCGACGATCCTTTGATTGGCCGCAGGCTCGCCAATTTCCGTATCGAGCGGGTTTTAGGCCGCGGCGGGATGGCGCAGGTCTATTACGGCCAGGACATCAAACTCCAGCGGCCCGTGGCGATCAAGGTCATCGATGCCCGCTATCGCAGCAAGCCATCTTATGCCCAACGCTTTGTAAAGGAAGCGCGCGCGGTTGCCGGCTGGCGTCACGAGAACATCATCCAAATCTACTACGCCGACGACGAAGACGGCCTGTATTACTATGTCATGGAATACATCGACGGGCAGGACCTGGCCAACCTGCTATCCACCTATGCGGCGGAAGGCAAGTTGATGCCCCCAGACGACGTCCTGCGCGTGGCCCGTTCGCTGGCCGGGGCGCTGGACTATGCCCATCGCCACGGCGTGATCCATCGCGATGTAAAACCTTCCAACGTGTTGGTCTCCAAAGAAGGACGCGTCATCCTGGGCGATTTCGGCCTGGCCCTGGATATGCAGGAAGGTTCCTCCGGCGAGGTCTTCGGCACCCCGCACTACATTTCACCGGAACAGGCCCGCCGCTCAGCCGATGTCGTCCCCGAGTCCGACCTGTATTCGCTGGGCGTCATCCTGTTCGAGATGTTGACCGGCGTAGTGCCTTTCGACGACGAATCGCCCACCAGTGTCGCGCTCCAACACATTACCCAACCGCCACCGCTGCCGCGCAGCATCAATCCGCAGTTGAACCTGGAGACGCAGGCTGTGCTGCTCAAAGCGTTGAACAAAACGCCCGGCGAGCGCTACCACAGCGGCGCAGCGCTGGTGAGCGCCCTCGAAAAAGCGCTCAAAAAACTCGATACGAGCGATCAGAAAAGGATTTTGCCGCTGCCGCCCATGCCCGCCACGGTGCTCTCCGGGCAGACCCGCACGGTTGCGCAGGGTTCCAGTAAGCCGACCGCACCGGCGCCCGAACCCGTCGCGCCGCCGCCGGCGCCGCAATCCGCGTCGAAAGGGCGGCGGCCCATCGGTTGCCTGGTCATCGGGGTTTTGATCTGCGCCGCGGCGTTAGCCTACGCATTTTGGGGCGGACCGATTCACCCGGCAGCCCTTCCGTTGCTGCTGGGCCGGACCGCCACTGCCAGCGCAACCCCTTCCCCCGACGTGCCTACGGCGACTCCCACACCCTCGGCCACTACGCCTCCTACCGAAACCGCTTCCCCCATGCCGACGGCCACCTTCACGAGCACACCGACATCTACGCCCACGCTGCCGCCCTCCCAAACTCCCACGCCCACAGCCTCTCCTTCGCAGACCGCCAGTGCCACGTTGTCTCCGACGTCCTCCGTGACGGCGACAGCCACCAGCCTGCCCCATCCCAGTGCAACGCTCAGGCCGTCTGGAACGTCCCTTCCCAGCGGTACGCCGCTTCCCGTGACCCCACCGAAAGGCACACCGACTCTGGTTGCGGCGCTCTCGGCCTCGCCCTCGCCCACCGTCACCACCACGCCCCAATATCCGAACTGGAAGCGCATCTGGTTTTTCTATAATCCCTACGGGTTTTATGTGTACAACGCCTCCGACGCGAACCGCTCGATTTCTCCGCTCTCGCTCGAACGTCTGGACGATTCGGGCAATTCGCTGAACCGTTTCGACGGTTGGCGCTGGGCCGATTTCTTCCCGACCTTGTATTCCAACTGGTGCATGCGCATCGAGATTACCCAGAGCCCTACCTACATGCGCCCCGATCTGTGCACGAATCGCTACCTCAGCACGCGCACGCTTGCCAGCGACAGTGACCTGATTTTCTGGACTCCGCAGGCCAACAGCCATGAGTTTCGCGTGTTGTGGGAAGGCCAGGAAGTGGGCCGTTGCCAGATTAGCGCCAACAGTTGCGAGGTCTTCATTCCGTGAGTGAGGACGCGCTGCTGGGCAAGGTGCTGGGCGGGTATCGTCTCGAAACGCTCCTGGGCGAAGGCGGCATGGCGCGCGTCTATTGGGGCCTCGAACCGCGCACACGCCGCAGCGCGGCGGTCAAGATCATGGAGGCCTCCTTCCGCGACCAGAAAGATTACCGTGTACGCTTCCAACGCGAGGCGCACACAGTCGCCCGCCTGCACCATCCGCACATCGTCGAACTCTACAGTTATGGCGAGTCAGACGGAAATATTTACATTGTCATGCAATACATCGAAGGCACCGACCTGGCTTCGATCTTGCACCGTTATCAAGGCAGCGGTGGGCGAATGGGATTGGAGGATATCTGCCGGCTCGTTTATGAGATCGGGTCGGCGCTCGACTATGCCCACCAGCAGGGCGTCATCCACCGCGATGTGAAGCCTTCCAACATTCTCGTCGACCAACAGGGCCATGCCACGCTCTCCGACTTTGGCCTGGCGCTGCAAATCGATGTGGGCACGCGCGGAGAGATTTTCGGCACGCCCCATTATATTGCGCCGGAGCAGGCTATCTCGTCGGCAGGGGCCGTCCCGCAAAGCGACCAGTATTCGCTGGGGATCATTCTCTATGAGATGCTGGCCGGGCAACTGCCCTTCGATGCAGGCAGCCCACTGGACACGGCTGTCTTGCACATCACGCAGCCGCCGCCGCTGTTGCGGGGCTTGCGCCCCGACCTTAGCCCGGAGATCGAGTCGGTGGTGCTCAGGGCCCTGGAGAAAAAGCCCGAAGATCGCTACGCCACTTGCGTCGATCTGGCGGTTGAACTTGAACACGCCCGGCGTTCGACGATGCCGGCCTCAGCACCGCAGGCACAAATGAGCCTGGCCGAATGTGTTGTGGAGAGCATGGTTTCGCTGCCAACGCTGCCCGCCGTCAAGGGGAAAAAAGGACTGTTGGCGGCGACGGTGCCGGCCAACAGCTCGAATGCCGAAACGATTCTGTCGGCCAGGAGCATTCGTCGGCGCAGCCTGAGGCTGTTCTTTGTCTTGTTGGCCGTCGCGCTTGTGTTGAGCTTTGCCATCTGGTGGTTCACGAAGTAGAGTCATTGCGAAGAACATTCCACCCGTTTCGTCACGTCGATTTCCAAAGAGCCCAATGATGCATGCGCAGTATAATGACGGATAGGCTTATCTGTCTATTCTGGTTCTTGGGTATTGAGCGGGGTTATCCAACAGGCTCACCACACCATTCGTGCTGCGAAACAAAGCGGCCCACCCTGGTGGGATGGGTTGTCATTGTAGTGAAATGGGTTTTCCCTCGATTCTGAGATCGTCGATTGTGAAAGGACCCTTTACAAATGATCTATGAAAAACTGAATGAAATAGGAGCAAATCGCACCGTGCTGGCGCTTTCAACCGCTCGGTTGGGCGATGCCATTGGCAACAGCATTCTGTTTATCGTTATTCCCCTGTATGTGGCAAAGTTGCCTGCGCCCTGGTTCCCGTTTCCTGAAACTGTGCGGGTTGGATTGTTGATCGCACTCTACGGCTTGGTGAACGCCGTTTTGCAGCCTTTTTCAGGCGCGCTTATCGACCATATGGGACAACGGAAACCCTTCATCCAGGTTGGATTGATCATTATGACTCTGGCAACCTTGGGTTTTCTACTGGTCTCCCGTTTCACCGATCTGTTGGTGCTGCGCTCGCTCCAGGGCATTGGCGTCGCCATGACCGTTCCGGCAGCGCTGGCTTTGATGGTTAGCGCCACGCAGAAGCGAACCCGTGGAGGCGCGATGGGCATCTATACCACCAGCCGTATGCTGGGCCTGGCAATCGGACCGTTGATTGGGGGGGCGCTGTTCGATAAGTTCGGTTTTGATGCGGCTTTCTACGTGGGCGCCGGGCTGATTTTCATCGCAGTCATCCTGGTGCACCTGTGGGTGCATGATGTGCCGGTACCCGCATCGAAAAAGCCTGCCAAAATTCAGATTATCGATCCCCAACTGCTCACCGCCGGGTTGCTGGGCGCCGCCTTCGCAACCTTCGTGATGGCTGGCGGCTTTACCATGATGTCCACCCTGGAAGAGCAATTCAATGCCCGCCTGGATATGAGCGCCTTCCTGTTCAGTATCGCCTTCAGCGCTTTGTTGTTCAGCCGCATTATTTTCCAGGTGCCGTTGGGACGGCTCTCTGACCGAATCGGGCGGAAGCCGCTGATCATCGGCGGCTTGATCGTGATGGCCCCCACGACGGCCTTGCTGGGCTATGTGACTTCCTTCTCTGCCTTGACCGGTGTGCGCCTCTTGCAAGGGATTGGTTCGGCAGCCGTAGCGGCCCCCGCTTTTGCCATAGCCGCCGACATGGCCCAGGCCGGGGGCGAAGGCCGCCAGATGAGCATTATCACCATGGGCTTTGGCCTGGGAATTGCCCTGGGGCCTCTCGTGGCCGGAATCCTGGCGGTGAATTCCTTCCAACTACCTTTTGTGGTCGCCGGTGTACTGTCACTGTTGGGCGCCTGGGTGGTTTATCGCTACGTGCCCGAAACGGTGCATCGCGAGGAAGTGCTGGAAGAGGCCGCCTTCTCCTCGGCAGACGACTGACTTTGTGAACTTGATAAGGGAATAGAAAAAGGGCGACTCATCCAACAAGATGAGTCGCCCTTATGTTCCGTCGTGGGGTGGGGCCGCCGGGCCATAGTCCAGCACCGGACGCACCCCGGTGGCGTCTTGCGGGGAGCCGATAATTTTCTTCTCTTCCATCGTGTCGATCAAACGCGCCGCGCGCGTATAGCCGATACGCAGTTTGCGTTGCAACATCGAGACGGAGGCGCGTCCCTCGCGACGGATCAGATCGATGGCTTCGGTCAATAACGGGTCGCTCTGTTCTTGCGGGGTCATGTCGTCGAACATGGGCACCTGTTTGAGCGGCACGTTGGCCGGCACGTTGTCCACAGGGCCGCCGGGGATGGACGCCGTCGCCTGCGGGTTTTGCGCGCGCCAGAAATCGGCCAGGCGATGAATCTCGTTGTCCGAGACGAATACGCCCTGCAAGCGAACGGGGGCCGGCGCGTCGGGCGCCTGGTAGAGCATGTCGCCGCGTCCCAACAGACGTTCCGCGCCGGGTTGGTCCAGGATGACGCGGCTGTCGGTGTTGGACGCGACGGCGAAGGCCACGCGCGCCGGAAAGTTGGCCTTGATCAAACCGGTGACCACATCGACGGAGGGGCGCTGCGTCGCCAGGATCAAGTGGATGCCGGTGGCGCGCGCCAGTTGCGCCAGGCGTGTGATGGTGCGCTCGGTCTCGTCGGGAGCGATCATCATCAAGTCGGCCAGTTCATCGATGACGACGACCACGTTGTACATCTTCTTGCCGCCCTGCGTTTTCATGCGCGTGTTGTAATCGGCGATGTTGCGCGCGCCCACCTGCGCGAAAATGTGGTAGCGGCGATCCATTTCGCGTGTCATCCATTGCAGCGCGCCGATCACCCGGTCCATCTCGACCACCACCGGTGCCAGCAGGTGCGGGATGCCGTTGTAGTTGGTCAATTCCACACGTTTGGGGTCCACCAAGATCAGGCGCAGGTCGTCGGGCGTGTTGTAGAGCAGCAGGCAGGTCAGAATCGAATTGACGCAAACCGATTTCCCCGAACCGGTGGTACCGGCAATGAGCAGGTGCGGCATGGAAGCCAGGTCGGCGGCAATCGGATGGCCGGAAACATCCCGCCCCAGCGAGAAGGATAACGACTTGCGGGCGCGATTGAAGCTTTCGCTTTCCAGGATGTCGCGCAGGTTGACCAGCGTCATCTCATCGTTGGGCACTTCGATGCCCACGTAGCTGCGTCCGGGCACGGGGGCCTGGATGCGAATGCGCGGCGCGGCCAGCGCCAGGGCCAGATCGTCGGCCAGGGCCACGATCTTACTGACGCGCACACGCATGCGCCCGGAACGGGATTCGACGAAGAGTGGTTCGACGCCGAACTGCGTGATGGTCGGGCCGCGATTGATCTCCACCACCTGGGCCGGCGCGCCGAAGGAAGAGAGCGTCTCTTCGATGAGCCGGGCGCGCTGCTCGACAAATTCCTGGTTGGCCGACTGCGCTTCCCCGCTTTCCAGGATGTCTTTGATAGGCGGCAGCGTCCAGGCGATGGGCGCAGAGGCCGCACTGGAACGCGTCGGCGCACTCCCCGCGGGCGTTGGCGGTGTGCCCGCAGCATTTTCCGCCGCTGACGGGGCTACGGCGGGACGATTCAGTGGCGTGAAGCCGTCCTGCGCGGGAAGCGCATCGGGGGCGTTGGATCCGCCGGGAAAACGGCCCAGCAGGCGCGCCAAAAGCGTCGAAACGAGTTTCGCCAGGGCGCTGTAAAACGGCTTGAATTTTGCCAACAATTCAGGGATAGTCAGGTCGAATGCCATGGTCAGCGCGATGAGCATCCAGGCGAACAGGATGACGAGCGTGCCGTTTTCACCGAACCAGGTGGTCATCAATCCGTAGAGTAGCGCGCCGAACCAGCCGCCGCCGGCAATGAAGCCTTGTAAATCGACTTGGATGAAGAAGAACAGCAGTACCAAGCCGGTGATGCGCTCCACAGAGACGGACGGTACATTTTCGACTTTGCGCAACACCAGCCAACCGCCGATTAGCAACAATCCCAGCGCGAGCAGGTAAACGTTCCAGCCAAAGAAGAAAGTTAGCCCACCGACGAGAGCGCCGGTCAGGCTGCTGCGGCTGGCCGAGAGGAGCGTGAGCAGGAGAATGACGCCGCACAGTGCCAGAAAGATGCCGATAACGTCGAGTTTGCGCTCCTCCGACAGGTTGAAGAGCGGCGGTAATGGCGCCTGGGGTTTGCGAGAGGTCGTACGGGAGGTGGATTTCGACGTGGATTTGCGCGAAGTGTTTGTGCGACTCCGCGAAGGTTTGCGGCTTGATTTTTTCTGGAAGGGTCGTTTAAGTGGCATAGGTTAGAGATGTTCTGCTAAATTAGAACACATTTTCATTATAGCATAAGGGGGATTTTTGCAAGATAGCAGACGAAGTCACTTTTACACTCTGCATCTTTTGGCGTACCTACGCGTATATCCTGCCGGAGGTAAAAATGAGAACCCATCATCGACATCATGTCCCCTGGTTTTTGTGGCCTTTCTGGGCGCTGTGGATGCTGATCGCGACCATTGTTGGTCTTACCGGGCGGTTGATCGCAGTGGTCATAGGATTCGTGCTGATCGTGGCCGGCATCCTGGTCAGTCTGACGATCATCGGCGCTATTGTGGGCATCCCTCTGGCGTTGATTGGAATCCTCCTGGTGCTCAAGGGAATCTTCTAATTCCAATACCAAATCACGCACCTACAAAAGGTGCGTGATAAATGGGCCTGAACCAGATTTTGCCGGGACGAAAACGGGCGACTTAAGCGTCGCCCGTTTCGATTTTCGTAACAGAGGTTCCCCGCGACCGGATGATATGTTGGATGCGACTGCGTATCTCCCCAACCATCTTCTTGATGGTAGAAATGCGCAGAATCAGCAGGATCAGTGCGATGGAACCGTATAGCAGCGGCTGCGCGACATTTCCCTGCATGCGCAGAAAATCGGCTTTGACCGAGAGCGCAAAATGGAGGACGACCAGCGGCGAGATGATGTAGACCAGTTTGTGCAGCCGTTTCCAGTCTTTGCCCATGCGTTTCATGAAATACTTGAAGGAGGTGGCCGCCACGGGGAGCAACAACAGGAAAGCTGCCAGTCCGATCAGAATGTACGATTTGGTGCCGACATCGCCGAGGATGGCGTTGAAGTCGAAACCGTAGTCGATGCCGAGGAAGATGCTCACATGCAGAAAGGCGTACATAAAGCCGTACAGGCCAAGCGCCTTGCGGCGTTGGAGCAATTCCTTCCAGCCCAGGATGGAAGCCAGCGGTGTGCAGGCCAGCGACATCAACAAGAACGTCAGCGCCTGGATGCCGGTCTTCTGTTCGAGGGCCTGGATGGGGTTGACCGTCAGGTTGTCGGTGTAGAGATCGTAAACGAGCAGCAACAGCGGCACCCAACCACCAATGTGGACGATAATCTGTAAGGGGGTAAAACGACGCTTTTTCATCATGCCTTCCATAAAGAGGATAATAACGGGGGGAGTCTTTGCCGGAACAAAAAGAAGATAAGGGGAGCCGGGAGCGAACTCCCCTCGTCATACGTCTAGTGCCGCAACTACCTTAAGTCGTAGGGTAGAACGGCGCATTTCAGCCGTTCCTTACACTACATTTTTTATGAAATTGCGGTACTAGAAATTGACCCGTAAATCCATGCCTTTGTAAAGATAAGCAACTTGGTCGGAATAGCCGTTGAACATCAGCGTTGGGCGGCGCTGGAGTTCTCCAATGCGGCGTTCGGTCTTTTGCGACCAGCGTGGGTGGTCGACGTTGGGATTGACGTTGGCGTAGAAGCCGTATTCGGTGGGCGCCACCGTGGACCACAACGTGGCAGGTTGCTGGTCGGTCAGTTCGAGCTTGACGATGGCCTTGATCGACTTGAAACCATACTTCCAGGGCACCACCAGACGGATGCCGCCGCCGTCTTGAGGTGGCAGTTCGCCGCCGTACAAGCCGGTTGCCAGGATGGCCAGATCGTTCATGGCCTCGTCCAGGCGCAAACCCTCTTGGTAAGGCCACGGGTAGAGCGGGTCTTTTTGGCCGGGCATATCGGTAGGGTCGAAGATGCTCTGGAAGCGTACATATTTGGCGCTGGAGGTCGGTTGAACTTCGGCCAGTAGCTTGTTCAGCGCGAAGCCGTCCCAGGGGATGACCAGGCTCCAGGCTTCCACGCAGCGCAGACGGTAGATGCGCTCCTCCGGCGGGAACTTTTTGACCAGATCGTCAACGGAATACTTCTTCGGGTTGGCAACCATCCCGCTGACTTCCACTTCCCAGGGTGAGGTCTTGAAGTTGGCCGACATCGGCGCAACGGCCTGTTTGTCGGTGGTGAACTCGTAATAGTTGTTGTAATTGGTGATGTCCTGGTAAGAGTTGATCGGGGCGCCCAACTCGTCGGTCTTCTTGCTGACGTGCAGCCCCGGCGGAACGGTGGCAGACGCGTTCAGTTTGGGCGCACAGGCCGCCAGCGCCACACTTCCGGCGGCAAGGCCGGCAGCCTTGATGAAGTCACGCCGAGAGAGATAGACCGATTTAGGGGTGATCTCTGAAGAACGAGGCGATGCAGATTTCCATTGAGTGTTCATAGAATTTCTCCTGTCTCTTTATCAAGACGTTTCCCGCAAGATTAGGAAAACTTGCCTTGCTCCACGGTAACGATAGTTTCTAAAGCGTATCACGTAAATCTAAAATCCAGATGAAATCCGTCCGATTTGAAACCTTCAAAAGGGACAGCGACGGGTTCAAGGATAGGCTTCGGCCAGCAGTTGCTGAATGGCAGTTTCCGTTTCAGTGTAAGCGCCCTCGCCAATGTGGTTGTAGCGCAGGTGTCCGCGTTTGTCGATCAGATACAGGTTCGGCCAATAGTGACTGTTGTAGGCGCGCCAGGTGTCGCCCTGGTTATCCTGCGCCACCGGATACGGGATGCCGAGGCGCGTCACTGCATCCTTCAAGTTATCCAGTTTGGCCTCGAAGGAAAATTCCGGGAAGTGGTTCCCGATGATGACCAATCCCTGGCTGGAATATTTCTGGTACCAGCTTTTGAGCGAAGGGATGACGTGCTGGCAGTTGATGCACTCAAACGTCCACATATCCAGCAGGACGACTTTCCCGCGTAGGTCGGCCAAACGCAGCGGTTTGTCGGTATTCAACCAGACGGTGTTGTCCAGTTCCGGGGCGGGGCCCAGGTCGGGCAAGGCTACACTTTTCTTCGAAACGTTCGAGGTCTGCGCAGGATGGGTGTCTCCAGAACTGCTCGTCGCGCAAGCATTCAATACGAGTAAAAAAATCGAAGCCAATAGGAAACGTCTCATCGCAGCCTCCAAATTACGTACCATAGCCTTATTCTAAAAAGAAATTGTTACAAAAGGCTTACGTGAGACTGAGCATTCTCTTAAGCGTTCGATTTTGTCGCACGATCACGGCAATGTGAAGATAAAACGCGTGCCGTGCCCCATCTCACTCTCCACGCGAATCTCCCCCCCGTGCGCGCGGACGATGCCTTGTGAGATGGCCAGCCCCAGCCCGGCGCCACCCGTCGCCCGGCTGCGGGACTTTTCGCCGCGATAGAACTGGTCGAAAACGTGCGGGACATCCTCCGGACGGATGCCCTCACCCGTGTCGGAGACGCTCACTTCCACCCGTGAACCGTCTCGCCGCGCCCGAACCTCCACCTTGCCCTCGGCGGGTGTATGCCGCAGGGCGTTGCCAACCAGGTTGTTGAGCACACGCCCGATGCGCGGCCCGTCGATGCGCACGGGGTCGACATCAGACGCCACGCTGCCCGACAACCACACCTGCTGTTGGACGGCCAACGCCGAGAAGCTCTCCAAGGTGTCGGAGATCAGGTCGCTGATGGAGTTCGGGGCCAGGTCGAGCTTCAACCCACCCGCCTCGATCTGCGCCATCTGGAACAGATCGTCGATCAGCAGCGAGAGCGAGCGCACATCGCGCTGAGCCGTCTTGAGGTAACGTTGCACCACTTGCGGGTCGTCGACGACGCCGTCGGCCAGGGCCTCCAAAATGGCGCGGATCGACGCCAGCGGCGTTTGCAAATCGTGGCCGACCCAGGCGATCAGGTCGGCGCGCAGGCGTTCGGCTTCCTGTTGTTGGCGGGCGGCGCCTTCGAGTTGCACGGCCATCTGGTTGAAGGCTGCTGCCAGCGCGGCCACCTCGTCGCGGCCCTGAACCGGCACACGGGTCGACAGGTCGCCGCTCGCCAACTCGCGTGAAGCGCCTTCCAGCAGGCGAATGCGGTCCGTCAAAGTGGAAGACAGGAAGTAGCCCAGCGTCATCGCCATGCCGCCGGCAAAGACCAACAGGACGGTAGCCAGCAGCAAGTCGTGTTTGCTGGCGAACATCAGGCGCGCCGTGAGCCAGACGTTGAAAAAGGTCAGCACGCTCGACAGGGCGTAACTGACCAGCAATGCCCAGCGCAGCGTTGGGGCGTAGCTGATCCAGCCCAGGCGGTAGGCCAGGAGGCCCGCCAGCGATGAGACGACCGCCGTGACCAGCAGGAAGAGCGTCATCAGGCCAAAGTCTTGGGCGGGCGGGTTCATCAGGCCCATGAAGGCGGCCAGAGAGATGCCCAATACCAGGAGCACGCCGATGGCGTAGCGGACGATCAGGGGAAGTTTGGAGAAGAGTCGCATCGTGTCAGGTTGTTCTTTTCACGGCTCGAACTTATAGCCCACGCCCCAAACGGTCAACAGATGTTCCGGGTGGGATGGGTCGCTCTCGATCTTTTCGCGCAGCCGCCGCACGTGGACGGTGACAGTGCCGGGGTCGATATATTCGGAAATGCCCCAAACACGTTCGAGCAGGCGGTCGCGGCTGAAGACCTGGCGCGGATGGCGGGCCAACAGGTAGAGCATGTCGAACTCTTTGACGGTCAACTCGATGGGTTCGCCCCGCACCGACAGGCTGCGCGCCAGCGGGTCGATGGACAGGTTGCCTACTTCGAGTGGGCGTTCGCCTTCCGCCGCCTTTTCCCCGCCAGAACGGCGCAGGACGGCCCGCACACGGCTGACGAGTTCCTGCGGGCTGAATGGTTTGACCACGTAATCATCTGCGCCCATCTCCAACCCGGCGATGCGGTCGATCTCCTCGCGGCGCGAGGTCAGCATGATGATGGGCACCTCGCTGCGGGCGCGCAGCCAGCGCGTAATGCTGAAGCCGTCGGTATCGGGCAGCATGATGTCGAGCACCACCAGATCAGGGATGCGTTCCTCGAGGGCGTCGAGCGCGGCCTGACCATCCGTAATGGTCTCCACACGGTATCCGGCGCGGCGCAAATACAGCCCTACCACTTCCGCGATGCTCGGTTCGTCTTCCACGACATAAATGGATTTATCCGTCATCCTTCTCCTGCGTTGGGCCTTTTGGAAACTCCATCGAACACATCCGGCCCACTTTTATAATACTGCAAAGCGCTCTCGACGCGCGACGTTGTTCATACTTTCGTAATCTTTTCCGCGATTTATTTTAACCTTGCAACGTTACAATGGGATGAATAGCGCGCTGGCATGCCAGCTTTTGCCGGCCAAGTGTTCCTCAATTTTCTTTTCCGTGATACGGTTCTTTCCAAAGAATCGCTATTCGCCAGGAGGACCAAAATGCGAAAAATCCTAGTTTTTGCTCTCTCCCTTGCCCTGCTGCTTTCCGCCTGTGGCAGCCCGGCGCCGGCTGCCACCGCCACGAGTACGCCGGCCTGGTTTGCGTACAACTTCACCGACGCCGCCACCGGCCAGAAATTCAGCATCGATAGCCTGAAAGGCAAAGTTGTGCTGGTCGAGACTATGGCGCAGTGGTGTACGAACTGCAAGCAACAACAAACCCAGGTGCGAGACCTGCGCACCAAGCTGGGTGATCAGCCGGATTTCGTCAGCATTGGTTTGGACATCGATCTGAACGAGACCGCCGGAAATCTGCGAACGTACGTCAAGCAGAACAATTTCAACTGGCTGCATGCGGTTGCTACGCCCTCGGTGGCGCGCGAGATCAGCAACCTGTACGGCAGCGAATTCCTCAATCCGCCCTCCACTCCGATCTTGATCGTCGACCGGCAGGGCGTCGCCCATCCCTTGCCATTCGGTATCAAGAGCGCCGATGACCTCTATAAGGCGATCCAACCCCTCTTGAACGCCTCCTGATCGGCCCGGACCCTGCATATTGGAAATCTCCTATGAACCTTGACACCATCCTGACCTCGCTGGGTATTGGCCTGCTGGCGACCACCAGCCCCTGCGTCTTCCCACTCTATCCCGGTTTTCTGGCCTATCTCAGCGGCGGAAGTCAGACGCTCGAAGGTAAACGGGGTCGCTATTTCCTGGGCTTTTTCGTGCTGGCTGGTGTGTTGACCATGATGCTGGCCATGGGCGGAGTCATCGCGGCGCTCTCGGTCTCGGTGGGACGCGCGCTATCGGTGGTCATCCCCATTGCCGATGGGATCATCCTGCTGTTGGGCCTGCTGCTCCTGCTCGACAGGAATCCCTTCAAGCGCCTGCCGCAGATTCAGGCGCCGGTGCTTTCGCATCCTTTTGTCAATGCTTTTGTCTATGGCTTGCTTTATGGCCCCATCGCGCTGCCCTGTTCCGGCCCGCTGGTGGTCAGCATCTTTGTGATCTCACTGACCCTCGGTGAAGCGCTCAATACGCTCAGCGTCTTTTTCTGGTTCGGGGTGGGATTTGGTCTGCCCCTGTTGGTGCTCTCGTTCCTCTCCGGTGCAGCACAGCGCTGGATCACGCGCCAGTTTGCCTTGCACAGCCGTATCATCAACATCGTCAGCGGGCTCCTGCTGGTGGGTGTTGGCGTATATGATTTATGGTCGAATTGGGCGCTGATTACCACGTTTCTCGGATAGAAGAACAGGTCGCATAAGGGAAAAGGTGCGGCCTGTTCTTTTCGTCTGATATGCTTATATTTTCAACCGCTTTGCGTTTGTAATCCTCACGGCTTGGACGACAGGTATAATCCCCAATATGGCGCGCGAATTTTACTATGACTGGCATGTCCACCTGACCTCTCCGCCCGACAAACTCTGGCCGCTGGCGGCGGATACCAACCGCTTCAACCGCGATACCGGTCTGCCGCCGCTGACCCACGTCGTCGACGCAGACGACGTCCGTCCGGGTGCGCGCCGCCTGCGCTTCAGGATTTTCGGCGTGCGGGTGGAATGGGACGAGGAACCCTTCGAGTGGATTTTTCCCTATCGCTTCGGCGTCGTCCGTCACTACAAAAGTGGCCCCGTCGCGCAAATGCGCGTCTTGACGACGTTGCAGACGCGCCCGGAGGGCGGAACCGACCTGCGGTACCAGGTCTGGGCGCAGCCCTCGAATCTGCTGGGGAACCTGGCCATCCCATTACAGATTGGCCTGGTCAGCGCCCGACAGTTTGTCGCCACCTTCAAGCATTATGACCGCGAAATCCAGGCCGGACACTCTGCACTGGACCTGCCCGGACGAGTTCATTTTGCGCCCGGCGGGCGTGAGCGCCTCGAGAAATCGCGCGAGCGCGTGGTACGACGGCCCGGCGACACAGAAATCTGGCACGGTTCAGATGTGAGAAAAAGCACCTTTACAAATTAGAGACAGGTACCCACGGAACGGATAAGATTAAGTTGTTGTACAAAACTTATCAGACAAGAGGCTACCTGCGATGACAGTTTATACGATTTCAGCACTTTCTACCAGAGTGATCTGGCCTGAACCGATTGAACAAATCTGGCAA
>JBJKRF010000096.1:0-60200 GCA_046704785.1 Anaerolineales bacterium
TTTGCCGCCAGCTTCCTCCAGACCCCACCTCGCGGTGATGCCCTTGCTCTTGGCTAATGGTTGGTGCAATCAACCTCCATAAGGGTCTTTCACCCTCTAGTCAACGCCCATGCTGGGCGCACAATGCTCACGGGAGCACACAGTTTGTGCTCCCGTGAGTGATTCAACTCGCTACTACAGGCTCGACGATGGCGCGAAGCCGCTACGAGATACTGCCGTTAGAAACCGCCAATCAGCTTGGTGAAGTCCCAGGGGTTTTGAGTGACGCTGGAACAATCGCCCTTCGTGCCCGGATCGGTGGTGCCATACGTGGCATTGCAACTCCGGTCACGGTTGACCGACCAGAAGGTCAGGCGTTTCAGGCCGTGCGAATGGGCATAGTTGATGATAGTGGTGAAATCGGACTGGTAGGTGTACTCGCCGCTATCGGAGCGACCGTTCATTAGCGAGAGACCACTGTGAGCATACGCAGTGGCATCGTCCCAGCCGAAACAGGTCTTCAACTGGTTGTGGAAGATTTCCGCGACGTTGACCGTGGAGGTGCCCATCGGAGCGGCAAATCCGCCATCGAATGGCATGATGTTCCAGGAAGTCGGTGTAAAGTTGTTGGCTTGCGCCCAGGAGAGCACGGCGCCTGAGTTGTTGACACTGCACATGGCAAAGTAATTCAACCCGGAGGTGGTCACCGGCATGGTCACGCTGACGATCAATCCCTGGCTGGCGAACTGCTTGGCCGCGTACAGCTCGTTGGCAACGGCTGCGGCGTTTTCGATTTCCGGCTCTTCGATGTCGAAATCGATGGCTTTGATGTTGTATTTCGTCACCACTTGCTGGTAGGCGTTATACGTGGCCGAACCGCTGCTGCACACCTGTCCGAGTTTGGTGCCGCCGTAGCCACCCACCGAGGGGACCACGTCGCCACCGTTGGCACGGATCGTGTTGATGTAGGCCTGCACCTGCGTATCGCTGGAGATAGGATCGGCGCCGTCCCAGGCCGGGCTGCAGGAACTGCCGTTTGCCAGGATAAAGGCAATCGTAAAGGCTCGGACGCCGCTGGCAGACATGACCGAAGCAATGTCGGGCGGCGTATTTTCCAGCGGCATGACGTAGGGCGCAGCGTTGTAATTGATGCCGCCCGTGGAGATGCTCGTCGGCGAGGGACCGGCTGTGGGCGTGCGCGTTGGGGTAGCGGTCGCGCCGCCGCAGGCTCCCATGGGAATCCAGGGCTGGCCACTGCCCGATGGGCCGCTGTGCGTAGCCGGATCGTCACCCAACGTCCAGTAGGCCGCCTGGTAGTTCTCCCCGTTCTCGCTGGCCTGCATGCCCCCCGTATAGGTCGTGCTGGCGTTCCAGGCCGGCCAGCAGCCCGATCCACCGCCACTGGTCGCTGTGGGTGCAGGCGTATTGGTGCGAGTCGGCGTCGGGGTGGGCGTGCTGGTGGGTCCCGTCGGTGTGCGTGTTGGGGTAGCGGTCGGCCCGGCCGGGGTATTGGTGCGGGTGGGCGTGGCCGACGGGGAACTCGTTCCGCAGCCGACCAGGGAGAACAGCGCCGGGACGTTTGGCGGTTCCCAACCCACTTCGGAGGTATGCGCCTGGATGACCGTATAGGTGCAGCCATTGTAGGTCACCGTGTCGCCGACGTTATACCAGACGTTGGGCGCCCAGGCGCCCCGGTCAGCCTGCAGAGGCGCTGCACCGGCGCTGGCTGTCAATGTCAGGCCAAGCAGGATACAAAGCACGATAGTTACATAGAAGATACGACGCATTTTTTGTCCTTTCTGCAATCGTCAGGAAAAATTGGGCTTTACCGCAAATAATTCGCAGTGAAGCGTGCCACGGTGATGAGTAGGGATTTTCTTGATCGGGTTATCGGTTGGATATGGCCTCCTCATGGCGGGTTTCGGTATGAAAAGTTGAGCTAAAAAGTGCTTGATTCCATCATAAGGATTTCTCGAACCAATTTGTACTCAACCTTCGCGCAAGTCACTCAAATTCCACTCGAAAACCGTTCATCGGCGGGATCAAATGCTTATCGGGTTTCGACAACAGGAGCACAATATCTTGTGTTCCCCCGCAGAAAATCTCCATCTATGGCGCTTGCACAATTAGAACGCATATTCTATAATCAAAGCAACCAACCCCTTCGAAGGAGAGAAAATGACCAAACGCAATATTACCTATATCGAAATCCCCACCCAGAACGGCACCGAGTCGGCCAATTTCTACGAGGCCCTCTTCGACTGGAAGATGACCACCCTGCCCGACATGGGCGACTACACCCTGTGGGAAGCGGGAGAAGGCCCCAATGGCGGCTTCACACCCGTTGGCGAGCAGACACGGGCCGGCGAGGTAATGATCTCCGTGAACAGCGAGGACATCGCCAGCGACCTGCAGAAAGCCGCCGCGCTGGGCGGGAGCCTTGTCTGCGAAAAGACGGAAATTCCAGGGATCGGCTGGTACGGGATTTTCAAAGACCCCACCGGCAATTCCATCACACTCTATACCCAACTCGGCAAATCAGCCGAATCACCTTATTTTCAATCGTCCCAAGAGGAGTCAATCCAATGAGCAAGCGAAATCTGGTTCACATCGAAATCCCAACCAAAGACGCCGGCGAATCGGCGGCCTTCTATGAAAAACTCTTCGACTGGAAGATCACACGGGACGATGGCATGGACTACACCCTGTGGATGCCCGACGAGACCCCTGGCGGCGGCTTTGTCAAAACCGAGTGGGGCGCGAAACCCGGCGAGGTCTTGATCTATATCGACAGCGACGACATCGAGGCCGACCTGGAGAAAGCCGTTGCTTTGGGAGGCACACTCGTCAAGGAGAAAGCGGAGATTCCCAACGTTGGTTGGTTCGGCGTTTTCAAGGACCCCACCGGCAACAGCATCGCGCTCTATACCGACATCCACTCGCAATCAGAATAGGACTCTTCAACTCACGATCCAACTGCAAATATCAGACTTCCGAACGAAAGACTTCGGAAGTCTGGCGCTTTATAAATGTCCATCTCACATAGGCAATTGATTTTTGGAAGCAGGTCGGTATAATGAGGAAGTGCGGGCCATCTTTACTTCGTCGCGCCAGCGAATCCCATAATTCAAGATGGAGGAAAACAATGACCAGCGAAGAACATAAGGAAATGTCAGAGGAAGTAGAGGAGCACAAAAAACTGACAGAGAATGTGAAAGTAAACCTTCGAAGGGCAAATGGGATGATAGCGAATTATCAACATACCAACACATGGCTTCTAACGGCCACCATCGTCAGTTCGGCTGCATCGACATTGGTAGCCGGCCTTGCCGCCACCATCGGTCCGCCCATGGGCATCGAGGCAGCCGGATGGCGGGCAGCTTGCATCCTGGCAGCGATCTTTGGATTTATAGCAACGGTAAGCACCGGGCTCAGCCAGCAACTCAAAATCAGCGACCGGCTTTTCGAGAGCAAACAAGCTATGGGCAGACTCCGTTATCTGGATGTCGTGATGACGACCGGCAGCAAAAGTTGGGGAGAAATCACCAAAGAGTACGAAGAGATCGCAAAAGCCTATCCAGACGTGATCCTTTGACCCAGAGAGCAAACCATGCCATTTACAACCACGCCAGACGGAATACAGCTCTATTATGAAACAGTGGGGAAAGGGGCGCCCTTATTGTTGGTTAGCGGACGGAACAGCGATCACCATCTCTGGAACTTGGTCCGCAAGGACTTCACCAAACGGTATCGGGTGATCGTCTACGACCAGCGCGGCACAGGCCAAAGTGACAAACCGGAAGAACCCCCTTATTCCACGCGAATCTTCGCGCGCGACGCCATCGCCATCCTGGACCATCTCCAGATTCCGCGCGCCCACGCCTACGGCGTCTCGATGGGCGGGGCCATCTGCCAGTGGCTGGGCATCGATTTTGCAGACCGGATCGGCACGTTGGTATTGGCCTGTTCCACGGCAGGCCGTTCGCACGGCATACGCCCTTCCGAAGAGACCAAGGCCATCATAGCAGGGCAAGACAGCGCCCAGGCCCTGGGTCTGATGTTCTCGAAATCTATGGGACTCAACCAACTCCGGTTTTTCTTCAGCATGAGAGAGTCGGGGCAGCACCCGATGCCGGCTTACGCCGAGGCGCTCCATGCACAGGCCAGCCAGGGACATGACGCCTGGGAGTCGCTTCCCAACATCACAACGCCCACATTGGTCCTTCAGGGAGACGACGATGCAGTATGTCCCAGCGCCAACGCAACCCTGCTGGCCAAGCGCATTCCGGGCGCTGAACTCCATTCTTTCAACGGAGGCCGCCATATGTTCTTTATCGAATTTCGCCAGCAAGTCAATCGTCTCGTTCTGGATTTCCTGGCGCACCATCCATTGAGCAACCACAGTTAAAATAGATACCCAAAGGAGTCAAGTATGGGCAAAGACTATATCGCCAGCGCCTCCATCACCATCAACGCCACCACAGACAAAGTCTGGGACGCGCTGGTCAATCCAGAAGCCATCAAACAATACATGTTCGGCACCAACGTGGTCAGCGACTGGCGCGAAGGCAGTTCAATCGTCTGGAAAGGGGAATGGCGGGGCAAGCCCTACGAAGACAAAGGTGTGATTCTCCAGTTCGAACCGGGGCGAAAAATTCAATACAGCCACTTCAGCCCACTTTCCGGGATGCCCGACAAACCGGAGAATTACCACATCGTGACGGTTGACCTATCCGCCGCGGGAGATCAAACCCAGGCCCTGCTGACCCAGGATCACAATTCAAACGAAGAAGAGCGCCAGCACGCCGCGGAAAACTGGAAGATGATGCTTACCGCCTTGAAGAAGTTTCTGGAAGCGTAAACTGTTCGACCAATCCCAGGGCTTTATCTATCTGCGCAGCAATCGAGCGGTTTTTATGACATTTCTCCTGATCCTGACAGAACCCTTGCTTTGACGCAAGCAATCTCCCAGGCTATACTATAAACATCGTATACAGGTCTCGACGCCCGTATTTACTGTGGGCGCCATGTACGGACGCCGCGCTGGTTGGCAAACACATCCGCCAGCGCCGGTGTCGAAGCCACACGCGGCATCCTACGTGACCGTCATACTGGTTTTTCGGGTCTCTGGGAATCAACGTGACGAACCAGGTTTGTGGAGCGTTCGCCCTATCACCTGCCATCACGCAGAATCCCAAGGAACCGGTTTTCGTTCAGGAGGCTCTAGAATGGCAGGTTTCAAACTTACGTACGCGACCATGTTCAATCCGCCAGAAGAACTGCACCAGAAATTCGACGCAGCATTGGCAAAATTCAAGAAAAACCTCGGTGCACCACAAGCCATGCTCATCGGCGGAAAAGATGTCTACGCCGACGAGAAGTTCGAAGACCGCACCCCGATCGACACCGGAGTCGTCCTGGCGGTCATGCAGAAAGGCAACGAAAAACACGCCCAGGAAGCCCTGGCCGCCGCCCGCAAAGCCTTTCCGGGCTGGAGCCATACGCCCTGGCAGGAGCGCGTCAAACTATTGCGCAAAGCCGCCGACCTGATCGACGAGCGTATGTTCGATATGGGCGCAGTCATGGCAATGGAAGTTGGCAAGAATCGCATGGAGTCGCTGGGCGACATCGCCGAAACTGCCGACCTGATTCGCTACGCCTGCAGCCAGATGGAGGCCAACGACGGCTATTACAAAGCGATGGGCAAAGACCCGCTCCCCAACCACGATGCTACCAACATTTCCGTCCTACGCCCCTACGGCGTATGGCTGGTCATCAGTCCTTTCAATTTTCCCTTCTCCCTCACCGGCGGTCCCACAGGCGCTGCGCTGGTCAGCGGCAACTGCGTCGTCATCAAACCGGCCAGCGATACGCCTTTCATCGTGCGCTTGCTGGCCGAATGCTTCCGTGACGCCGGTTTGCCAGACGGGGTGATCAACTTCGTCACCGGCCCCGGCAGCACACTCGGACAGGCCCTGATCGATGATTCGGAAGTGGACGGCGTAACTTTCACCGGTTCGTACGACGTGGGCATGAAGATGTTCCGTGATTTCGCCAAAGGACGCTACATCCGTCCCATCGTGCTCGAATTAGGCGGCAAGAACCCGGCCATCGTCACCCGCCATGCCAACCTGGATGATGCCGCCGCGGGCATCGTCCGCTCGGCCTTCGGTTTGCAGGGCCAGAAATGCTCCGCAGCCAGCCGTGTCTACGTCGAAGAGCCGGTCTACGACGAACTGCTTGGACACTTGAAAGGCCTGACCGAGAAACTCGTCGTCGGCGACCCAACCGACCGCGCGGTCTTTCTCGGCCCGGTTATCAACCAAAAATCCTACCAGGATTACAAGAATTTCGCCGAAGAACTCTCGCAAGCCGGGAATTTCTTAACCGGCGGCAAGGCGCTCACCGACGGCGATTTCAGCAAAGGGTATTACTGCGAGCCCACCTTCGTCACCGACGTGCCCTATAGTCATCGCTTGTGGAAGTACGAGATGTTCGTGCCGATCACCACCATCGGCAAATTCAAGAACTTCGACGAAGTTATGACGCTGGCCAACGACGTCGACTACGGCCTGACCGCTGGTTTCTACGGCGCAGAAGATGAGGCCGAACGCTTCTTCGACCAGATTCAAGCCGGCGTCACCTACGCCAACCGTCCCCAAGGCGCCACCACCGGCGCCTGGCCCGGCTACCAGCCCTTCGGCGGATGGAAAGGCTCCGGCTCTTCCGGCAAGAACGGCGGCGGCCTGTACTACCTGCCGCTCTACATGCACGAGCAAATCCACACACTCATCCGCCCTAAAATTTAACGCACTGTCCCCGAACCGCCCCTTTCCAGCATCAGGGAAGGGGCATGATTTTTAGTTTCGCGGAGTGCCATCCGCTCCATTCTACCGATTTCTGAAGAGCCGGATTTTTAACGATGACCTGGAATCCCGACCAATACCACAAATTTCAAGCGGAACGTTCCGCCCCGTTTAATGACCTGCTCGCACTCGTAGAACTGCGCCCGCATTTGAGCGTTGTAGACCTCGGCTGCGGAACGGGCGAACTCACCCGACGCCTCGCTGACTCCCTGCCAGATAGCAACGTGCTCGGCCTGGACGCTTCTCCACAAATGCTGGCAAAAGCCGATTCCGTCCGGCGGCCCGGCCTGCGCTTCGAGCGGGGTGACCAGACTCAACTGCTGGGTCGTTGGGACTTGATCGTCAGCAACGCCGCCCTGCAATGGAGCGA
This sequence comes from Anaerolineales bacterium, assembly GCA_046704785.1. Classification (GTDB taxonomy): domain Bacteria; phylum Chloroflexota; class Anaerolineae; order Anaerolineales; family Villigracilaceae; genus JBJKRF01. The sequence goes on from JBJKRF010000096.1 coordinate 7,216, forward strand.
AAACCACGAGGCGCTGATCCCATCCCTGTACCAGAAGCTGGCGTCGGGTGGGCAAATAGCCGTGCAGGTCCCCTCCAACCACAGCCACATTTCCCATCGCCTGATTATCGAAACGGCGCAAGAGCAGCCTTTCCGCTCCATCCTGGACGGTTTTGTGCGCAACTCGCCGGTGCTTTCCATCGATGCCTACGCCCAGCTCTTATTCAACGAAGGTGCGGAAGGAATCACGGTTTTCGAGAAAGTCTACAGCCACGTTCTGGAGAGCGCGGACGCAGTGATAGAATGGGTTTCGGGCACGGCGCTCCTGCCTTACTTCGAACGGCTGGGTGCGCACCGGGACGAATTTCTGGGCGCCTTGCGACGCAAATATCGCCAAGCCCTGCCCGGCAGCCCGCTCTATTATCCATTCCGCCGGATTTTGTTTTCCGCGCGTAAACCGAGGGACTGATGCCCGAAAGAGAGATCGACCGAAAAACGCTGATCGGCAAGATCGGTACTTTCTTCATTGTGCTCGGTGTTTTCGCCATCATCATTTTCATCGCATCAGACGTGACCCGCAACGACAAGGGGCACTTTCTCTCTGTCACACAGACGTATGTAGTACAGGCCGTGCAGGCCATCCAGACGCGCGACTCCGGCGCGACGCAGGCCGCCCCCAACCATCTTCCAACACCGACGTTGGGCACACCGCCCGTCGTGGCAGACACCGGCAGTGAAGTCACTTCCCTCTTTTTCATGACATTTTGCCTGGGTACCACCAGCATCGGTGTCGGCTGGTTGATGTGGCGCGCCACCACGCCGCCCCGCAAGGCCAGTGGCCGTTTCGAAGCCTTGCGCAAAATCCAGCAGCATCAGCGTGAAAAGCGCGAGGCCGCCAAAAAAGGAAAGCAAGAGAAGAAAAAGAAGTAAGGCGCGGGCGCCATTTTTTCTTACCGGCCTCCCTAAATTGACTACGCGCAATCAACAAAGGAGACGGCTATGCCAAAACTCTGTTCGCTGCAAACAGCCATCGCAAACTTCGTCCATGACGGCGATATACTCTACGCCGCCGGTTTCACACACCTGATCCCCTTCGCGGCCGGACACGAAATCATTCGCCAGGGACGCAAAAATCTGACGTTGGCGCGCGCCACCCCCGACCTGATCTACGACCAGATGGTCGCGGCGGGCTGCGCCAAAAAGCTCATCTTCTCTTACATGGGCAACCCCGGCGTCGGCTCGCTGCGCATCGTGCGCAGCGCCATCGAAGCAGGCCAACTCGACTGGGAGGAATATTCGCATTTCGGCATGATTACGCGCCTGCAGGCAGGCGCCGCCGGGCTGCCTTTCCTGCCGATGCGCCCGACCGGCGCGGAGTCGCTCGAAAAAGCCAACCCGAACATCCGGCGCATTCCCGATCCCTACGGCGGCCAGGACGTGGTGGTCGTGCCGGCGCTCGTTCCGGATGTCGCCATCGTGCACGTGCAGCGCGCCGACGCGCATGGCAACGCCCATCTGTGGGGCATCATCGGCGAACAAAAGGAGGTCGCCTTCGCCGCGAAACACGTCATCCTGACCGCCGAAGAAATCGTCGACGAGGCCGTTATCCGCTCCGACCCCAACCGCACCCTGATTCCCGCCCTGGTGGTGGACGCCGTCTGCCACGTGCCGTACGCCGCGCATCCATCCTACGCGCAGGGTTGCTATGACCGCGATAACGACTTCTATCGCGCCTGGGATCAGATCAGCTTCTCGCACGAAGCCGTCGGCAACTACCTGGATACTTGGGTCTACGGCGTCAAGGACCGCCAGGAATATTGGAAAAAGCTGGGCGCAGATGTCCATGCACGGCTTGAAGTCGGAGCGCGCCTGAGCGCGCCGGTCAATTACGGAGTGTAAACGACGGCCATGTGGCAGCGACACCCGGGCGACGAAACGCTCTTCCCTTTTCTCGACTTTGGCGGCAGCGGCCAGGCGTTGCATTTCCTGCACGCCAACGGGTATCCGCCCGCCTGTTACCGGGGGCTTATCGAACGACTCAAAACCCAATACCACGTCTGCGGCATGTTATTGCGCCCTTTGTGGGGCGGACCGCAGCCCGAAAGCGTCGACGATTGGGGTCCTTTCAGCCGGGACCTGCTCGGGTTTTTGCAGGAACAGGCCACGGGGCCTGTGATCGGCGTGGGTCACTCCATCGGCGCAATCGTTACGCTGCGGGCCGCCATCCGCCAGCCGCGGGCCTTTCGGGCGCTGATCCTGATCGAGCCGGTGCTGTTCCCGCCCACTTTCATCCTGCGCTGGCGGCTCATCCGGGCGCTTGGACTGGCAGATTCGCTACATCCCCTGATTCGCGCTGCGCAAAAACGACGACATCACTTCGATGACCTGGCGCTCGTTTTCGAGGCCTACCGGCAACGGAATATCTTCCGTTATTTCGACGACGAGGCGCTGTGGGACTATATCAACGGCATCGTACATCCCGTCAGTGGTGGAGGCTACGAACTGGCTTTTTCTCCCGAATGGGAGGCGCGCATCTACGAGACCGGGATCGCACCGGACATAGATTTGTGGCGCGCCCTGCCCCAGATGGAGTTACCTATCCTGATCATCCGGGGCGCGGAGACCGACACTTTCCACGAACGCACCACCCGGCGCGTCCGGCGCATCCGCCCTCAAACGCAGGTGCTGACGCTGGCACGCTCCACGCACCTGGTGCCCCTGGAACGACCGCAGGAGACCAGCGAGGCGATCTTCGCGTTCCTCAAGGAGCTTCGATGACCAACGCAAAGCATTCCGCCGCAGAGTTGATGATCGTAAACGCAGCGCGCCTGCTGCGCGATGGCGAGGTGGTCTTCGTGGGCGTGGGCCAGCCCAACCTGGCCTGCAACCTGGCCAAGCGGACGCACGCGCCGAATCTGGTCATGATCTACGAGGCGGGCGTGATCGGCGCGGAACCCTCGCGCCTGCCGCTCTCCATCGGCGACCCGTCGCTGGTCAGCGGCGCACTCTCGGTGGTAAGCATGTACGACATCTTTGCCAACTACCTGCAACACGGCAACGTGGATGTAGGTTTTCTCGGCGGGGCGCAAATCGATAAATACGGGAATATCAACGCCACGGTCATCGGCGAGGACTACCACCATCCCAAAGTGCGCTTGCCGGGTTCGGGCGGCGCGCAGGAAATCGCGGCCTGGGCCCAACGCTGCTACGTGATAACGCCCCACCAGAAACGTCGCTTCCCCGAAAAAGTGGATTTTCTGACCTCGGCGGGCTTCCTGGAGGGCGGCAAGGCTCGCGCAGCCCGGCGGCAGCGCGGCAAGGGGCCCCTGGCGGTCGTAACCGACATCGGCATATTGGAACCGGACGAATCCGGCGAGTTGGCCCTGACGGCGCTGCATCCGGGCCGCAGCGCGCAGGAAGCCAGGGAAAATACCGGCTGGGCGCTGAAAGTGGTCTCCGGCTTGCGCAGCACACCGCCGCCGGATGAGCAGGAGCTAAAAATCCTGCACGAGGAACTCGATCCGGGCGGGGTTTACCTCGGCGCTGCTTGAGCGTGGCCTTCCGACCCCCTAAAAGAATCTCTGGCTCAAAAGTACCAACCGCGCTGGGTTCCTGTCCACGGCATGTAAAATAGAAAGGAATGTACTGTTCACCTCCCAGAAAGGAAACAGAATGAACGAATCCCCCGTGCCTGCGCCACAAGCGCGCACCCGCTCACTCCTGGAGCGCATCTTTCTCTCGCCCGACGAGCCGCGCTTGCGCGCAGGCTGGCGGTTGCTGATCCAAACCATCCTCTTCTTGCTCTTCCAGATATGCCTGGCCTTCCCGCTCATCTTCCTGACGCCATACGCAGGCAATGCCATGTCAGATACGCCTATTGCCATCCTCAGCCTGGTGGTCGGATTCTTTGCCATTGTGGGCTCGGTGCTGCCGGCTCGCCGCCTGCTCGACAGGCGCTCGATCGGCAGCCTGGGCTTCGCGCTGAACATGCACACCCTGTACGATATCCTCGCCGGAATTGCCATCACCTTTGTCTTGATGGGCGCGATTTTCGTCAGCATGTGGGCGCTCGGCTGGCTGGATTTTCAGGGTTTCGCCTGGCAGGTGGACCCGGCTGGAAACTCCCTCGTTATGGTGGTCTTGAATCTGCTGCTATGGTTCGTGGCTTTTATCATCGTCGGATTCCAGGAGGAGCTCCTGGCCCGTGGCTATTACCTGCAAAACATGGCCGACGGGTTGAATCTGACCTGGGGCGTGATTCTGTCCTCGGTGATCTTCGGCCTGCTGCACATTACAAATCCGAGTTCATCGCTCATTGCGGTGGCGGGCATCTTTTTCGCCGGGCTGTTTCTGGCGTATGCCTACGTACGCACGCGACAGTTGTGGCTTTCGATCGGCCTGCACATCGGATGGAACTTCTTCGAGGGTGTGGTGTTTGGATTTCAAGTAAGTGGGTTAGACACCTATCGCATGGTTCAAACGTCCGTTCACGGGCCCGAACTCTGGACGGGTGGGTTGTTCGGCCCTGAAGCGGGCTTGATCGTCCTGCCTGCGCTGGCCCTGGGCGCCGTGTTGATCTATCTATACACGCATCCACGCTTCCGTGGAAGCCTGACGGCCACGACGTCACAGTAGCCCTTGTATACAGCTTCCTTTGTCAGACCCCCTCCGCAAAGGAAGCCGTTCGAAAAGCTTACAAAATATGGCAGTCGAAACTCTCATTACCCTTCCACTCTCAGAGTCCTTGCTCAAAAAGCTGGAAAGCGTTTCGCCCAAGCTTCATATCACCGTGCTGCCCGCCCAAAAGGCCGCCGACATCCCCAATGAAATCTGGGGGCGTACAGAGATTCTCTATACGGCCTCCGTGCTCCCCGACCCGGAGCAGGCTCCTGCGCTGCGCTGGATCCAGTTTCACTTCGCCGGCATCGACCATTATGTCGCTCATCCAATCTTCGAGAAGGAAGACCTGATGCTGACCACCTTGAGCGGCGCGGCGGTGTCACAGATGGCGGAGCACGTCCTGACGATGATCCTGGCTTTTAGCCATCACCTGCCGGCCTTACTCGAAAGTCAGCGCAAAGCCGAATGGCCGAAAGATCGCTTCGAGCGCTTTACCCCCGTCGAACTGCGCGGACAGACCGTCGGGGTCGTCGGCTACGGCAGCATCGGACGCCAGGTAGCGCGTATGCTGCTGCCCTTCGGCGCGCGCATCCTGGCGACGAAACGAGATGTTCTCCGTCCGACCGACAGCGGTTATCGCCCTCCAGAATTGGACGATGCGCAAGGCGAAGTTGCCCAAATTCTTTTCCCGCCACAAGCGCTGCGTTCGATGTTGAAAGAGTGTCGTTTTGTAGTCGTCAGCGCGCCCCTGACGGCCCAGACACGCGGAATGTTCGACGCGCAGGCCTTCAACGTCCTCAAGCCGGGCGCGTTCCTGATCGACATCTCGCGCGGCGGAATTGTAGACCACACCGCCCTGCTCGCGGCCATCAAAGATGGCAGGCTGGCGGGCGCTGCCCTGGACGTTTTCCCCGAAGAACCGCTGCCAGAAACCAGTCCGCTCTGGAAAACGCCTGGCGTCATCATCAGCCCGCACGTCTCCGGAAACAGCGCACACTATAACGAGCGCGCTGTCGAGTTGTTCTCGGAAAACCTGCGCCGCTATCTGGGCGGATTGGCCCCTTATAATCTTTTCGATCCGGAACAAGGGTATTAACCGTTATGCAGCGTTTCATCCAGGCGGTCTTATTCGATCTTGGCGATACATTGATGTATTCGCCGGCCCCCTGGCTGCCGGTCTTCGAGCAAGCCGGGAATGCCCTGGCTCAGTCGCTGTGCAAAGAGGGTCTCGACGTAAATTGTGACACCTTCGGCATGGAATTCCGTGAGCGCCTGGAGGCTTACTACATCCAACGCGAGCAGAACCTGTTCGAAACCTCCACCACGCATGTGCTCCAGGAACTTTTGGACGAGAAAGGCTTTCCCAACGTTTCGGACCAAGTCATCCGAAAAGCCCTCGATGCCCACTATGCCATCACGCAGACCAACTGGCAGGTGGAACAGGACACACTTCCAACCCTGCGCGCCCTGGAGTCCGACGGGTACCGCATGGGTCTGGTCTCGAACGCCGGGGACAACCGCGACGTTTTTCAACTGGTCGAGCGCTTCGGCATCGAGCCTTATTTCGACTTTGTGCTGACTTCGGCAGCTTGCAGCTACCGTAAACCGCATCCACGGATTTTCGAGTTAGCGCTGGCCCATTGGGGTTTCATGCCCGACGAAGTCGCCATGGCCGGCGACCGTCTCGAGGCCGACGTGCTGGGCAGCAAGCGCCTGGGCATTTTCGCCATCTGGATCAAACGGCGCGCCAAACATCCCGAAATCCGCCCTGCCGAGCCGGACGCCACGATCGAGAGTCTCAGCCAAATACCGCCCTTGCTGCGAAGCTTATAGAAATAGCAGAATTCCCGGAGCTTCCCACCTTTTAATTTCTCAAGTTACTGTATACTATCTTTGTCACACGACCGATAGCTCTTTGAGATTTCCCTGTGGCGGCAGAATAGATAGATGCAGGCAATGATGATCGAATGGCTGTGCAGCAGCGTATCGAAGCCCCTCGTCCGCATTCCCACAAAACCGTCGCATCGCCCTGATTTCCAGAGAGCTTTATTTTCAACAAGGAGAAATCATGTCAATCCAAGCGATTCTCGAAGTTGCCATCGGCCTGGTTTTCACCTGGCTTGCCCTCAGCATTGCCACCATGTATGCCCAGGAGTGGGTCGTCGCCAAACTCGCCTGGCGCTCCACGATGCTCGAAGACGCCATTCGACGCATCTTACAGAATGATGATTTAAGCCAGCAATTTTATGACCATCCCCTCATCCGCGGGCTATACCAGCCAGGGCACAAGCCATCCTATATTCCCTCCAACAAATTTGCGTTGACCTTATTTGATATCTTAATGACGGCGGGCACAGAATCTTCCCTTATCCAACGAGAGCTCTACAATGTCAAGCAAGAAATCTCGACCCTGCAAAAAAACAAACAGGCCGCTGCGCAAGCCCAACTCGATCTGCTGATCAATCTGGCCCGCACCTCGGCAGACAGCGACTTGACCACTACAATGGCGAATGACGCCCTCAAGCAACTTAAAGATGGAATCGACAAATACGCTCAGGATTACCCGCAGCTTAAACCCGTTATCGACAAAGCGCTCTCCAACGTGTCTATCAACAAAGGCACGATCGACAACCTGCTCCAAAACAGTATGGGCAGCGACGGCTGGTCGCAGAGTCCCTCCTTCGAGCAGGTGAGCAAAGGGATTCTTTCCCTCAGCGTGACCAATCCAGACTTGAAGCAAGCCCTCGACAGCATTTTGAACGGGATCGAAGAAACCACCAAACAAGGCGAAAGCGCCCTGGCCAAAGCCCGGACGAGTGTGGAAAGCTGGTTCAACGACAGCATGGATCGTTTAAGTGGCTGGTATAAACGCCGGGCCGTCGTCCTGGCCTTCGTAATCGGCCTGATCGTTGCCATTGTGCTCAACGTCGATTCTCTGCAACTAGCCACCCAGCTCTGGCGCGAACCGGCCTTACGCGACGCATTGGCCGCCCAGGCGCAATCCTTTGTGCAGCAAAACCAGAGCACCGATCTGTCGCAGACGCCAAGCTCCACGCAACTGGCCCAGCTCGAGTCGCAGTTCAACAACTTGAACATCCCCATCGGCTGGATCGGCACTCCCTTCAGAGTCAACCAGGCGGGACAGTGGGTCGTCAATCAAAATGGCAAGGAGCAGGTGATTGCGACCTGCACGACAACACCCTCTGCCGATACGGACCAGTTCGGGATCATCGCCTTCGGACGCTGCTACCCATTGGTCAATACCCCGCCGTTCAACGACCTGACCGGCTGGCTGCTCAAAATCATCGGTCTGCTCATCAGCGGCGTGGCAGGCGCTCAAGGCGCTCCTTTCTGGTTCGATATTCTTAAGAAATTGATCAACATTCGCGGGTCAGGGTCCAACCCCTCCGAATCGCAGTCGCAAGCTGCCGGGTAGAGCGCAGTCGTCCCCAGGCGGTGAAGCAGCCAACAGACAGCAGCCAGGATGCCTTTCGGCGAAAGCCGAGAGGCATCCTCTCGTTTTCGGGCTTATCCCACATTTTCAAGTCTCGCGTTCCTGACAGGAAAGTTAACCACGGCGGCGCTGAATTGGGCAGCAACAGCTTCCTCCGTCTTGTTTTGTAGGCCAGTGCATGGTACATTGTCATTATTAGAAATGGACAAAGCCTGTTGAATTGAATCTCAAGACCCATGATTGTAACCTGGGACGAACAGCATCTTAAGGCGCTTTTACAGTTGCGTCGCTACCCCAAGCATTTACTTAATGAGGCGCCCTGGATAAATTGGCTCGCCGAACGACATGGCGCAAATGCGGTACGCGAATTACTTCGTCAGGCTCCGCTCGCGCCGCCCCAGCGCGAACTTCTCTCCCTGATTCTCAGCGACCCATCTGCCACTCCGCTTAAGCGCGCTGCAATATTACATATTAGCCAGAGTACTTATTTTCGCTACCTGAACACCCTGGTCACCGCGCTTCTGGAGTATATCAACGCGCCATTATCAAGAGAGAGACTCCCAAACACCGCTGCCACAAATTTACCCGTCCCTCTGACTCCGTTAATTGGCGCAGAAGCAACCCTTCAGCGCCTCACCGCCCTGCTGAGAGACCCGCACGTTCGTCTCGTGACGCTCATGGGCACAGGGGGCATCGGCAAGACCCGCTTGGCGGTCCAGGCCGCTCACCAAATATTAGAACCCGCAGAGGGTGGCTATGACTTTAGCGATGGCGTCTTTTGGGTGGATCTCGCTCCATTGCATGCGCCCGACCTTATTTTGGTAGAAATCGCCCGGGTCCTTAACCTGACCGAACGAAGCGGATACCCGACCCTCGACTTGCTGCAACATGAACTACATGAATGTAAGCTGTTGCTTTTGCTCGACAATTTTGAACACCTGCTCGCGGCTGCCCCGCTGGTGGCAGCGCTATTGCGGGGGACAACACAACTCAAAATATTGGTTACAAGCCGAGCAGCGCTTAACGTCTCCGGGGAACATCGTCTCTTCGTTCCACCGTTGGCATTGCCCGACCCAGGTCAAAAGCCAACCACTGAGCGCCTGAGTGAATATAGCGCCGTTCAATTCTTCGTCCAGCGCGCCCAGGCAATTGAGGCCTCTTTTCAACTCACACCGGATAACGCGCTGGCGATTGCGCAATTGTGCATGGCATTGGACGGTTTGCCCCTGGCGTTGGAGATGGCGGCCAAGCGGATCAATCATCTACCCCCTCAAAGGATGCTGAACCTGCTTGGGCAGCGGCTACAACTGCTCACGGGTGGCGCGCAAGATGTCGCCCCACGTCACCAGACTTTGCGCAATCTGATCGATTGGAGTCATCAACTCCTGGATACCCATCAGCAGATCGCTTTCCAGCGCCTGGCGGTCTTTGCCAACGGTTGGACGCTCGAAGCAATGGAAGTCGTTTGCGCTCCGCCTGCGTCTGAAGCCCAGCCCGCGATGTTCGATATCCTGGCAGGGCTCATCAATCAAAGCATCATTTTCCAGCAGTCCAACGAGGCGATGCCGCGTTTTGGAATGCTGGAAACCATCCGAGAATATGCCCAGGAAAGGCTGGCGCTGAGCGGTGAAGAAGACATCATTCGTGAGTGCCACGCCGCCTACTATTTGTCTTTGATCGAGGCATGGACAAAACCGAATATGGAGCCATCGCTTCCCGCCACGCTTCTAGAAAGCGAGTATGCCAATCTGCGGGTTGCGCTCCAGTGGACTATCGAGCAAAGCAAGTCGGAATTGGCTTCCGACTTTGCCCTTGCCTTATGGCATTACTGGACGACCGTTGGTTCGCCTAACGAGGGGCAATATTGGCTGGAACGTGTGCTGACCATCAAGCCGCCGTTGCGTAGCCCAAAACGAATCCGTTTGCTCATGGCAATAGGAGAAATCCTGCTTTATCAAGACAATTTTCAACAGGCCCAACGTCACTATGACGAAATGGCAGAATTAGCTCAGGCGCTCAACAGTCACAATGACTTAGGCACAGCCCTGCAAGGGTTGGGAGATATTGCCCATTTTACGGGCGAGTACACGCGCGCCAGGGCGTTCTACCTAGAAAGCCTGGCGTTATACCGTGAAATCGAAAATTCGCAAGGGGTAGGCTGGGCGCTCGACCGATTGGGAAACGTGGCCTTCGATCAAGGTCTGGTGGCCGAGGCGCTGGCCTGCTACAGCGAAAGTCTGGCCGATTTCGAAGCGCTGTCTATGCCTGCGGGAATCGCGCACGCACACGCCAAACTTGGGCTGATTGCCTTTGAAGAAGGACGCTATGCCGAGGCAGTCCAATTACTGGAAAACAGTCTGGCTTACCTGCGTCCCATGAACCCCCGCTGGTATTATGTCTGGCTGCTTGAATATCTCGGCCAAGCCGTTCTGGGGCTGGGTGACCTACCACGTGCAGCCGATTTTTTTCGTCAAAGCCTGAAAATTCATTTTGAAGGCAAAGCGTATCGGGTCGTTGCTTATAGCTTGCACGGGCTGGCAAACGTAGCCCTGGCAGAAGGGCGGACGCAGCGCGCCGTCCGCTTACTCGGCGCCGTCCAAAAGATCTATGATGAATATGCGCCCATCCCGTCGCGCCGCCAGCAATTTGAGCTCAGTCTTGCCCGCAGCCGGCAGGCCCTCGACCCAGTGACGTTCGACGCTGCGTGGCGTGAAGGCCAATCCATGACCCTCGAGCAGGTGGTCGCCGAGGGGCTTAAGACTCCCTGGTGATTTTCCCCCAAACCCAATATTTTTCGCTACCTGCGCCGGCCAATTTCCATTTAGCGGCTCGTTGGCGTCGTTTCGCATTGAGAGTAACTCAATTAAAAATGAGAGTCAACGTGAAAGTTAAAGCACCGGGCTTGCCTCTCTTTAGTATAGAGGACAAATCACATCCTGGAATCCCAGTCCGGTAGGACACGACCCACCGAACAGGAATTTCAAGAGTTCGCAATACCCGACATCTTTTCCGATTTCCAAGAGTACTCCCTCGACAAAGGAAAGGAGGCGCTGTTTTCGACAAAGACGTCAAAGAGAGATTCGAGGATCAGCTCAACAAGTTCGAAAGGTCAGCTACAAGTGTTTTAGAAGGAGAGAAAATGACTGCGAGGCATTTTTCAATTGGCATCACTCTTGTACTCGTCCTGCTGGCAACTATGTTTGGGGTCTCCCATAACGCGTTGGCAGCAACCGCCTGCACGCCCACCAGCACCATCTCCGGGCCCTATGCCCAGGATGGCGTCGGAGACCTGTGCTTTCAGACGACCAACCTATGCTCTTATATCAACTCCTGGAACCTGAGCACACTGGAGATCAACGGCGCCCCGTATACCAACCAGTACGTCGCCAGCAACACGATTTTGCCGGTGAATGGCGTCTACATCATTCACTATGTGAGCAGCGTGGCCTGGGGACATTTCGAGACCGGCGGCACCTGTTCGGGCGGTGGCAGCCCAACCAACACGCCAGCCGCGGCAACGAGTACACCCACCCGTACCAACACACCCGTGGCCGCAACCCCTACCCGCACCAATACGCCAGCCGAGGCAACGAGTACACCCGCTAGCGGCACCTGTAGTCCGGTGACTGCCACCATCAGCGCTCCCTTCAGCCAGGACGGCGCCGGCAGCTTCTGCTGGCAGTCCGGCAACCTGGGGAACTACATCAACTCCTGGAACCTCTCCAGCCTGAAGATCAATGGCGTCGACTTCACCAACACCTACGTTTCATCCAACTCCTACCCGGCCCAGATCAACGGCTACTGGTACGTCAGCTACTCCAGCAGCGTTTCCTGGGGGCATTTCGAGGCAGTCGGTGCCGGTGGGTGGTCCGACCAACACGCCACAGATTCCTACCAACACACCAGTTGTGCCTACCCCAACTCTCACGAATACACTCACAGCCCCAACAAATACGCCGCTGGCCCCCACCAGTACGCCGACACACACGCCCACACCGCGTCCGGCAACGGTCACTCCCACACGTACCAACACACCAGTTCCGGCAATAGTGACTGCCACCAACCCACCCAACACACCCATTCCCACTGCAACCAGCAGCAGCAATGGCGGCACCTGCAGCCCGGTGACTTCCACCATCACGGCTCCGTTCACACAAGATGGCGCAGGTAGCTTCTGTTGGCAAGCCAGCGCTTTGGGCAGTTATCTGAATTCCTGGAATCTGGCCAGCCTGACGGTCAACGGCGTGGATTACACCAATGCCTACGTCGCCGTGGGCAGCCTGCCAGCCAAGATCAACGGCTATTGGTATATTTCCTACACTGGGAACTACCCCTGGAGCCACTTCGAGGCCAAGTAATCTATGGGCAAGATCCAGTAAATATTTCCTCATCCCCATTGGGTGGATAGGGCTGAAGGTCCTATCCACCCAGCATTGACGCGTTGGCATACTCTTTCTTGATTCGACAGAATCGGTGAAACCAGTGATTATGTCAATATTGTACAAGTCATAATGCTTGACTCTCATCTTCCAATTTGTTACCATCTTTATGGAAGCGTTTCCAAATTTCCTAGATTTCTTCCCCCAATTGTCGGATCAAAAAGCGCTCTTCCTCCGAAAATCGGTAAAAACCGGGATAAGAATAAAGAAACGATATGTAAACGCTTCCATAATAATACGAACACTTATTGGGAAGATGACGCTGCAACATATTGTACAGGTTGCCTTGATAATTCCTTCTTCCTGATCTTATGCGCCAACGCTATCGCTTGCACAACATACACCACTATTGGATACCTGTGATGGAAAACAACTAAACCACTTACCCATCACACATGATAAAGGAGGAAGGCATGTCAAGAAAAAGTGTTACAAACAAAACCGGTTCGTTTTTGAAACTCATCTATATTTTTCTTCTCGCCGCCATGGTCCAGAGCGTACTCGTGGTACCAGCCTCAGCAGCCGCTACCACGCTCGGCGCTGCCGCTGCACAGTCGGGACGCTACTTTGGCACCGCCATCAACTCTGGCAAGCTCAGCGACTCGCAATACACCACGATCGCGGCGCGTGAATTCAACATGGCCACGCCCGAAAACGAGATGAAACCGGATGCCACCGAGCCGACCGAGGGCAACTTCACGTTCACCGCCGGTGACCAGGTCTACAACTGGGCAACGAGCCACGGCATGCAAGTCCGCGGGCACACCCTGGTCTGGCACTCCCAAATACCGAGCTGGATGCAGAACCTTTCGGGTGCGTCTACCACCCTGGCGGCCATGCAGGAACATATCAACGGCGTGATGACCCACTACAAGGGCAAGATCGCCTACTGGGACGTGGTCAATGAGGCCTTCAACGAGGACGGCACGCGCCGCAGCGACGTCTGGGAGAACAACATCGGCGACGCATATATCGAGGACGCGTTCGTGGCCGCTCGCGCTGCCGACCCGGCAGCCAAGCTCTGCTACAACGACTACAACATCGAGAACTGGACCTACGCCAAGACCCAGGGCGTCTACAACATGGTCAAGGATTTCAAGTCGCGCGGCGTCCCGATCGACTGCGTTGGTTTCCAGACCCACATGACCGGCGGCAGCTCGCTGCCCAGCAATTTCCAGACAACCCTGTCTAACTTCGCAGCCCTCGGCGTCGACGTGGCCCTCACCGAAGTGGACGTCACCAACGCCGACCCCACACAGTACCAGGAGTTGACGCAGGCCTGCATGAACGTCTCGCGCTGCGTCGGGATTACAGTCTGGGGCGTACGCGACAGCGACTCCTGGCGCGCCAGCGAGAATCCGCTCCTGTTCGACAGCAACGGCAACCCGAAGCCGGCCTACACCGCCGTACTCAACGCGCTCAACGCTGCCGGCGGCTCCAATCCGACCAATACCCCCGTCGGCCCGACCCCAACGCGCACCAACACGTCGGTTCCCACGGCCACGTCGGTCAACCCCACCAATACCCCCGTTCCCACAGCGACCAGTGGTGGCAATGGCAATGGCGCCTGCAGCCCGGTAACAGCCACCATCAGCGCCCCCTTCAGCCAGGATGGTGCCGGCACCTTCTGCTGGCAATCCAATAACCTGGGCGCCTACATCAACTCTTGGAACTTAGCCAGCCTGAAAGTCAACGGCGTGGACTACACCAACGTTTACGCGTCCACCAGCAGCTTACCCGCCAAGATCAACGGTTACTGGTACGTTTCCTATAGCAGCAGCGTGACCTGGGGTCACTTCGAAGCCGCGGGCACCGCAAGCAACCCCACCAGCACACCGGCCAACAATCCGACAAACACACCGGTTCCGACGGCCACCTCCCGACCGCCGACCAGTACACCGGTCCCGACAACGACTTCTGTAGCGCCAACGAATACCCCCGTTCCTCCGACGGCTACACCTGTCGCCACGGCAACGCAGGGTAACGGCGGTGGAACCTGTAGTCCGGTGACATCTACCATCACATCGCCCTTCACCCAGGATGGCGCAGGCAGCTTCTGTTGGCAGGCCAGCAGCCTGGGCAGTTATCTGAACTCCTGGAACCTGGCCAGCCTGACGGTTAACGGTGTCAATTACACCAACACCTACGTCGCCGTGAGCAGTTTGCCGGCCAAGATCAACGGCTACTGGTATATTTCCTACACCGGAAACTATCCCTGGAGCCATTTCGAGGCCAAATAATCTCAGTTTTTGACTGGTAAGTAATCCAAGGCCGGTCAGGGATTTGAATAAGCCCCCTGTAGAATGAGAGGCTGCAGGGGGCTGGGCTATTCTGCCCTTCTTATCACGCGCCAAAAATGCCCTTCGGTGAAAACCGAAGGGCATTTTCTTTTTGCAGCAAGCTATACTCTAACTCTGACGCAGAAGCTCATGGTCATTCTACATCATTGATACTTTTCAAATATTTCCACAAATCCACAGCGATGTCGGCCCATTCTGTAACTTTTCTTTGGTTTTGATCGATGTCTGGCGCCAGCTCTTTATATTTATCTTTCTCATCCACTGCGGCTTTATATTTAAAGCCTCCTTTGGGCGCCACTTTACGCGATTCGAGCACAACCCCAATGGTTTGTTCATCCGTCTTACCGACGTTATAAGGGGCTATTTCGTCGCTGTATGCGTTCTTCGAGTTGTCGAAAAGCTTATCTTCTGTACCTGTCAAAATACCATCCAACCATTCAAACACCGTTATATCAGTCAAAGAATTTGTAGCTGGAAAAGCCTTTTGTTGAACGTCATCGAAATCCTCTTCTTCTCGTCCACTCATTTTTAGCAGCCAATCAGAAGCAGAAAACCGCAGGTCGTCATCGCTAAGCAGCCATTTCGAGAAAGCAGGCAAAGATTTTCTCAACGTGGATAACCTGGATTTATAAAACAACAGCCCCAGGTGGTTTTTACGCAGATTATTTTCCGGGTGTTTCTTTATATATTTACCCAAAAGTAAGTAATTGGCGATCAGGGAGAAATAACCCATCAAAGGGGGCAGTTCGGCTCTTATTTTCGGAATCCTTTCCTTAAATTTGGCGGTGAGGTTTTCGTCCCAGGCGCTTTCATAAACATTCTCCTCCTTTGTTTCTCCGGCTGTTTTCAATGTCCAGGCTTTTGTCAACAGGTCAGCCTTTTTACAAAGAGTCACTATAAAGTGCTTGAAAGTTTTTTGGTCCGAAAATCTATCGCTAATAATTTTGGCCGCAGCCCTGACAACAGAGTTAAACGTATTCTCCGGCTTGGCAACCTGGGCAAAAAGTTGAGGCACTTTCTCGATCTTGATCGCATAAGTAGCCTGCATGTAGCCGGTCTCCAATTGTTGTTCACCCTTCTCGGAACCTCCTACAAACAAATAGCCCTCTTTTTGCTTGGGCAACGCAACTCCTGTAATTGCGTCCAGTTTTTCCCGTTCAGTGAGGTCATTGGTCTTCAATTTTGCACTGGCGACGAAATCGGTCATTTGTTTGATGCGCCTCTTGACGGTTTCTTCACTGTCTGTAGACTCATCAATGGGGGGCTTCGTGACCAGTTCGACGATTGCGCTACTGCCCTGAACGACCTTTATGTCACTTCTGTGATCCAAATGGACTTCAAAACCGGTGCCTTCGGCGGCAACGGGCTCCTTAGTAAGATGGGTATCCGGCGCAGAATATTGGCTTTTATCCTGCGCTTTATCATTCGTATCGCTCCACCCCAGCGCCAGGCCAAGTTCCACCTCGAATCCAAACTTGCCCTGGATGACACCATTTTCTGGCCTGCCGGCCAGCCTGCCGGACATCCCGACAGTATACTTTTTCTGTCCTCGAAGGGCGTTAGCGCCCATCCGGTCCGCCTCCTCCTCCAGCGCAGAATCAGCATTGATCGGCGCCCCCTTCATCTGGAGAGTTGGCCGCACCCGCCCCTGCTTTTGCTGGACGACATGCCAGGCTTCGTGCGGAATATGTCTTTCTTGCCCGGGCCCAACGTGGATGTCTGTCCCTTGAGTGTAGGCCAACGCCTGGAGCTGCGCCGGTCTGGGCGAGTTGTAGTGCACGCGCACGTCGTCCAACGAAAAGCCGGAAAGCGACTCGACGCCGCTCTTCAAGCTGTCGGGTAGCCCGGTTCGGTTGGGAGATGGACGACCTTCAGGGGCAATTCCGGCCCCGGAAGAGTCGGCTTTGCGCTGGAGGGGGAGTCCGCTATCGAGGGCCTCGATGCCACAGGCAGGCGGGGCAGCGGAGATTCCAGCAGGCCCGGTTGCAGGGGCCAGATCGACATCCTGCCTAGTAGACTGCGCCGCTTTTCGATTGAAATTTATTTGTTTCATAGGTATCTTTTCCAAGATGAATGCCGCCGCGATACTTTGATTGCAGCGCAAGTTATGCTATCAAAAGTCCATCAAGTGCGCCGCATCGATCGCAGCCTGTCTCTTTTTCAACTACGCAGGTCAGACTTGAAATCTTTGTAAAAAAACGCGGGAATCTTCGCCATGGGCGTGAAGCGGTTCCTTAATTGGATGACCATATCCACATAAGTCTGAAATGCGCTGTCGTAGGCGCCTTCCTGCACGTAGCGGACGCAGTTGCAGACGACCGCATACAAACCGTTGTAGGTTTCGGCGGCGTCGGCGCGCCGGTCGATGGCGGCGACGATGCGCGGTGAGTTCTCATAATAGACCCGGATCATCTTCTTCCCGTTTGCCAGGGAGGCGATGTACTCGTCACGGAAAGCGCGCAAGGTGGTCAGTTCCAGGCAGTCGTCGGGCAAGCCCCTGGCTTGCGTGCAGGCTGTGGTGATGAAGCAATTACTTTTTCCGCCGCTGCCCCCGCTGCTACTGCTATCGAGGTCCAGTGCAGAGGTACTCCTTAGGATGCTTTTGTCTTTGTCGATCAAAGCAGTATCTACTTCCATTTCCAGGTCACTATAGAATTCTTCAGAGATTTCGGTTGCCTTTGCCGCTGCACCCCGATATTTTGAGGGGACAATGCTGCCCAATCCCGATATATAACCCGCCCAAGCCTTGTCCACCGTTCCACGAGTTCTTGCAATGGCTTCGTCTACTACGCTCGATTTACTTTTATCGAAGGAACGTGTCCCGCTTCCACCGCTTCTTGTAAAGGTCATGTGATTCAATGCAATCCCAGAGGCGCCCTCGACATCAATACCGGATTCATGAAGAAGCACAGCCAAAGCATCAACGCCCGAAGGCTTGTCAACGCCAGACACGCCAACCCCGGCGGAACAACTGTGCGACCGGATTTTTCCAGTGTAACCTGTTGGGATGATCTTGTTCAGCTTCTGGGCCACCGCCCGAGGTTCTTGATGCCCCAGTTTTCCAGGAGAGCCATGCCCTTCCAGGTAAATATTTTCGGCTTTGCCGACTTTTGTAGCGCTCAAACTACCGAACTCTTCCACTCGTTGGTGATCACCGCCCTCATGGTAGGCGATATCCATGTCTGAGCCGACGATCCAGCCACGGACCAGTCCCAATTCTGTTGGGAGTGTGGTATCCCCTGTGTTGATAATCAAGCGCTGTACCGTTCCGTCGCTCGTGCCAGGCGTTTCGCCGCTCTGCTGCACCACGTGGGTCAACTCGTGCGCGATCAGCTCACGCCCCGAGGCGCTGCCAGGACGGTACTCGCCGCCGCGGAAGAAGATGTCTCGTCCGGTGGTAAAGGCCCGCGCGCTCAAGGCGCGGTTGAGCGTATCGGCTTGTGGGTTGGTATGGACGCGCACGCCGCTGAAATCAGCGCCGAAGCGCGGCTCCATGAACTTGCGCACGCCGCCATCCAGCGCACTACCCCTGCCGCGCTGACGGGACACTTCGCCCGCCACCTGGCTTCCGGCTTCGAAGCCCTGCCCCGTCCCGGAGCGCTGTACCAGCGAGGTGATGCCCGATGCCAGCGGTTTGCGCTGCGTCAAATCATCCCCGCCGGTGTTTTCGTGTGGACGAACCGTCGCGACGTCGCGCGGCGGCGCGTGCATGCGCATGACCTGCTGCGCCACATAGTCGGCCTCACGCTCGTACGAGTCTCCGGCTGCGCCGACCATCAATCGTGGCTGGATGACCAGCTCACCGCCACTATCGGCGCTTTCGATGCCGTAAGCGGGCGGGGTGATACCAATCCCCTGCGGCCCGGCGGAAGGAGACTGATCAGTATTTTGTGTGCTGTGCTGTGTCGTTTTTTGATTAGAATCTGCCTGTTTCATCAATGTTTTCTCCTATCTGATCAGAAGCGCTTTGTTTCAACCACTTTTATGTTCGTACCCATTGGGTTGTTGTTTTTGTAAATAGGCCGATTGTTTCAGTCAAGACCCATTTCTTTCTCTATCTTATCCAACGCTTTTAAACTATCCAAAAATTCTTTAGCCTTGATGTAAGTTGAAAATTCTCTTGGCAGTGGCGCCCAATAAACACCACCTGCCCCATCAAAATGAGTGATCGAGTCTTCCAAAGTCGAGACGCGCAGATCACTTACAGGAAGACCTCTGCCACTTCGTGTATTGTTTTCGATCCATTCATGCCCGTATTCCGCCATCATCCCCATCTTATCCAGGGTATCTTCATCCTGTGCAGCTCTTGTGTTCCCGGTTGAGACACCAACATGCTGGCCTTCTCTCCCGACTACAATCACCCACCCTGCCGGGATGCGAGCCGCGGTCAGGGCTCGCAGTGCATTCTCTACCTCATCTGGGTCACTCCGTTTCCATTCGATCTTGTTGTCTCCACAGGTCTGATAAATGGCCTCGGACATCACATTCGAACTGCCTGCATCAATCGTAACTGCCTTATCTGCCAAGACAAACGTCCTGTGGCTAATCAACCCCTGCCGGTAAGCAGCCAAAAGGACGGTTTGCCAGCAGTTCATAATATAGGGGGCTACTTCGGGAATTTGCCAAAAATCCGTTTGGGTTGTAAAGGATGATCTGGGTTTCGTATATTTCAAGCCCGACTGTTGCAAATCAAGCATCCCGGTTAACAATTGTTCCGGGTGATCGTCTTCATCTAAAGATGCTGCGGCATCTGGCTCACGAGGTGGAATCCAAAGTCTGGCGCGTAAGTACTTTACCAGTTGGTTAAAGTCGTATCGAAGGTCTGTACTCTGGAATGTTGCGTCGGAGTCTGACAAGGATTGCAACTCGTCGGTCAGCCCAGGAAAATTTTCTTCAGTGATTTTATAACCTCTCGCTAATTTTTCCATCACCTGTTCAACCGTGTAGGCTTTTGTGACTTTTTTCTTTTTTGATTTTCCTGTCGATTTCTTTTCTTGCTGGAGCCGGATATTTCTCTGAACCGCTGCTTGCGGAGATGTGCGGCTGACGGTTTTTGCCCCCTCTGCTCCCTGCTGGACAACATGGGTTAGCTCGTGGGCGATCAGCTTTTGCCCCGTGCGACTTTTCGGATCGTACTGGCCCTGCCGAAAGAAGATGTCTTGTCCGGTTGTAAAAGCATTGGCGTGCAAATCACGGTTGAGCGAATCAGCAACCCGATCTGTGTGAATACGAACATCACTAAAATCGGTCCCGAAGGCGCGATTCATCTGTGAGCGCACCGATCGATCCAGTCCGCTGCTACCACCTTTAGCTTGCTTAATTGAGGCAGCAACTTCTGGCGGCGCTTCTTCACCGGCAAAACCGACAGGGGCCAGCGGCTTCGGAGAAATGCGCGCCGAGTCAGATTGCTTAGATCCATCGAAACGGAATGGCGCCACTTCCGGACGGTCGATTTGCGCTATGACCTTTTCGGCAATCTGATCAGCTTCTTTTTCGGTTGGATCGCCCGCAGCCGTGACATTGAATTTTGCCTGGATGGTCAGCCCACTATTAGACTTAAGCGCTGCTCCAGGCAAAGCGCGGTCCAGACTTCTAATTCCGTAGGCATGTGGAGCAATAGATATTCCATTCGGGCCAGCAAGGGGCACCTGCTTCCCCCTTTTTACAGTCTCCTGCCTAGTTTTCTTTTTGGGAAATGTTCGGCTCATTAGTTTGCCTCGCAAATATTCTTTCTATTAATCGAAATCTATCTCACCCACCGCTTTTGCCTTCCTTGGCATATTCACGACGGATGCCTTGCAGCACGTCCTCGCTGGCGATCAGGGTACGTTCGTTCTTGAGCGCTTCCAACGAAGCGTAGCGGATGACATTCATGATCGAGCCACCGGAGAGATTATGATCCTGGGAAATTTTCTCCAGATTGAGCGACTCGTCCAGTTGGGACTGTTTCGAGAAACCCTGTTGCCACAGGCGCAGGCGCTCCTCGGGGCGGGGGATGGGAAAGTAGATGATCGATTCGAAGCGGCGGGCAAAAGCCTCGTCCAGGTTTTCGCGGCGGTTGGAGGCCAGGATGGCGATGCCGTCGAAGGTTTCGATGCGCTGCAACAGGTAGGAGACCTCCTGGTTGGCGTAGCGGTCGTGGGAGTCTTTGGTCTCGCTGCGCTTGCCAAACAGGGCGTCGGCTTCGTCGAAGAACAGGATCCAGCCGCGATTCTGGGCCTGATCGAAGACGCGCGAGAGGTTCTTCTCCGTCTCGCCGATGTACTTCGAAACGATCAGCGACAGGTCCACTTTGTAGACATCGCGCCCGGTGGATTTGCCCAGCAGGCAGGCAGTCATGGTCTTGCCGGTGCCGGGCGGGCCGTAAAACAGGCTACGGTAGCCGGGACGCAGTTTGGGGGCCATACCCCAGTCATTCATCAGGGTATCGCCGTGTTGCAACCAGGTCTCAATCTCCTCAATCTGCTTGCGCGTGCCGGGGTGCAGCACCAGGTTGTCCCAGGTCAGTTGCGTCTCGATGAAGTGCGCCGGGAAGTTGGCGCCAAAATCGGGACGCCGCGGCTGGCCGGTGGTGAAATAGCTGAGATATTCGTCCGAAAGGCGCAGGGGCGCTTTCATGGAAGACTCATTGCCAACCGGCGCCAGCCGCAGGATATTGTGGCGGGAAAAGAAGTGGTCGCCGTCGAATAGGGTCTGCAGGCTAAAGCGCACCGTCAGATCGTCGCCGCCCAGGATGAATGCCAGCGTCTCGCCGGTGGGGGTAAAGTCGCCATCGGGGCCGTTATAAACGCCGCCGAACTCCGTGAATTTGCGGTCAAAGTTCTTGTTCTTGACAAAGAAAATGTCCAGCAGGCGAGGTCGAAGATGCGGCACCAGCCCCAATACAACCGCCGTCCGCTCTGGGAAAGAGAGTTGGTAATGTTGAATGAAGCCGGCATAAGGCGATTCGGACCCGCTCAAGTCAGGCGGAACCAGATCTTCTGCGTCTGGCACTGCGGCCCCTTCCTCTGCAAAATAGCTTTTAATGCGCACATCCAGTAACCGGGAAAACCAGGTCAACTCCTGTTCCAGGTCGCGGGCATTCAACTGTAAAGGCGATAATTCCGTCATAGGGGCTTACCACTCCACACGTAAAGGCGATTCCATCCAGGGTAGCTTGACCCATTCCCAATTCCAGGGAAAGCGCTCCAACACCACGTCATAGGTCTCCCGTTCCACCCGCAGCAGCCGAAAGCCATCGCGGACGCCCAGGACGCCCTGGCGCAGCAGAAATGTGTTTCGAAAGCCGGCCACCGACATGTCGTGCAGGATGGGCGCCTGGGCGATGGCCGCTTCGAGCAGATTCGCGCATTCCTGGGCTTCGGAATCCAGCAGAGGCGAATCGAACTCGAAGACTTCGTCCCACTCCAGGCCGCAGAGCAGCTTGTTGAGCGGCAACAGGTATTCGGGGGAAGAGGCTTCGCCAGTGGCAACCACCTGCAACAATCCGGCAGCGCGATGCTGGGCGGCTTCCTCTTTGAAGTGCTGGTCTTCGTCCAGCAATCCCAAATGGGTGAAGAAATGCGCGAGAAACGGCCACAGGATGACAAGACCGGCATTGCCAATATACAACTCGTCGGCGTCGCTGAACTGCAGGTCCAACGACGCTTCGTCTTCGGGAGCGGACTCAGCCGACGAGGAGTCGTTTTGCGCATCCATCGGGCCTGTTTCGTCAGTTTGGGGCATTTCCGATATGGCAGCATCGAGCAACTGAGTCAAGTGCGACAGCTCTTCCGCAGAAGCAACCGGCTGCATAAGCTCCAGTTGCAGCAAATCCAGGAAATGCCGGGCAGCCACCTGCCCAGGCGTAGCTTCTTCGAGCGTATTCAACGCTGCCAGCCAGTCTGCCTGCCAGGCGCGCGGAAGGCTCAGGAGCAATTTTCGCAGTTCGAGCCATAAAGCACCCAACGGTCCAGCGAACGCAACCGTAGAGCGCAATTGCATCAGGCGCGCGTCAAGCGCGGCCTGAACATCGCCGGATGGCGTTGAGTTTATAGCCGTCAGTCTCGCCAACATGTCTGCCAGCGAACGGTTCACGGCAACATTTCTGTCGCGCGAGGCCTGATCCATTCCGCGCAGCAAAACGCCGGGCGCCATTCCCAATTCAGCCGCCATCCGTTTCAAGACGGCCTGATAGAAATCCGCCAGCGTGGCATATTGTCCCCCGCCAAGCCCGGCCACTTGCAAGACAATGCTCCACAAGCGTTGCCTGAACCAGGCGGCAGAATGAGCCGCGTGACTTTCGGCGTGCGTGACGAGCCCGTTCAAAGACTGGATGTCGCGGCTCAGGGCGGCTTTATGCGCCGGAACGAGCAGGCCAGTCAGTTCGGCAAGTTGCTCATCGGTATATTGATTGGCCAGGCGTCGCCGGGCGTGCAGCTGCCGGGCGGCATCCTGCAATAAGCGACGTAGAGCCCCAGGCGCTTCCCTCAGCAATTCTTGCAGATTCTCTGCCAGGAGTTCAGGGCGGGAGGCGTCGGCCCACCAGGGCAAACTCCCGGTGCGGACGAAAAGCGCAAACAGTTCCAGTTGCGAGCGGACTTGCGGCTTCCGGTCGGGTTCAGCGCTGGTTTGTTCTTGGGACTCAATCTGCGCCGCCAGTTCACGACGCAGCGCCGTTTCCACTTTTTCGACGAAGTCCGCTTCAAGGTTCTGGATGTCGAGCGCGCCAATATCCAAGACCAGCGAGTCGATACGGTAAAGCCGGTCGTGCGCGCTCAATTCGGTGCAACACTGGTCAATGACCGAAACAACCCGCTGGCGATAGACCCGGCTGAGTTCTGCCTGAAGCGTTTGCGCTGACTGCGAGCCCCGGACGCTTAATTCGACCACTTGCCGTTTGACAACATGCCGTTGCTCGCTCATAACACGCCCGAAAGTCTTTAACTACCGGTCGTCTGGCTGGCCGAAACGCTGATCGTCGCTTTTCCGGTCAATTCGATGCTGACGCCCGTTAGAATCTTGGCAGCCAGAACATTGAAAGTAGTGGCCTGCGTAATCGCGCCGGTGGGGAGCAACAACACGGCGTCTCCCGGACTGCCGACGACGAAGTCCACTTCGAGGCGCGTCGTGTTGATTCCGCGGTCGGCAACGTCGTAGCCGGGCGGGTTGACCAAGGTGTTATCGGCATCCAGGCGCAACTGGTAATAGACGCCTTTCTGCGTGCCGTTGACGGTCAACATGCCGGTCGCACCCGAGGCCACCGCGTCCTGCTCCACGCCAACTGCGCAGGCCGGGTTGGGCCGGGCGAGCACCGCAACCGCCTGATGCAGTTGCAGACTTTCCTTGTTTTCGGTCTTGGTGGCCTGGACGATAAAGAGCGTATCTTCGGGCAGGTTGCCGGTGCTGACCGATAGAGTCCCGTTGGCATCCTTGAACGTATCCACCAGGACGAAGCCGTCGGGCGCATCCCAGTCCGTGACTTTTTCCGGCGGCTGGATGTAAATGCTGCGGTCCTCATCGGTCTGAACAACCAGGCTATCCGAGGCTTGCTCCGAGAGATAGTCGGAGGCTACCAGTTCGCGCTTGTACAAGTGATAGTCGGCGCTGGACTGCGGCTTGACCAGCGACAGGGTGGCAGCGGCGTTGTAATCGACGATGTTCGGGGTAACGTTGACCGTCAGCGAGGTATCGGGCCTGACCAGGATGGACAGGCTGGCGTCGAGCAGCGCAGAGATCGATGGACTATCCGTGCGATAGGCGAGAATTTGAATCGGGGTGTCTTCCATAAACCCGTTTGTGGAGACCAGGGGAATGTCACCTTTATTCCCCTTTTCGGGGTTGCACAAGATCACTTGCTTTCCGCTCGAGTCTGTCGTAACCAGTTCGTACGAAATTCCCTCCTGGCTCTTGGATACCGTCGCCGTCACCTTGTCGTTATAGTTGACGGTAATCTGGGTCCCGCTGACGATTTGACCGTCCGCAGGCGTAAACGCCACCTGCAAGCTGGTATCGATACCGGCCCGGATGGAAACGCTCTGGTTCAGATAAGTTTCCAGATGCACACCCAGGTTTGTATCGTCACGAGCAGCCAGAATCGTAAAGGTAATATCCCTCTGAATGACCGGCGTGGGCAAGAAGACGCCGTCGCCGGACTGGCTGGCATCGAGCTTGGTTTCGAAGCCGGTACCGTCCGCTGCCGTGACGGGATTACCATCCTCGTCGCAGAGTTGATAGAGCACGCCCGCCTGTCCGCCCAGAATGTGGATTTCGGTTGGATGGTTGTAGGCGACAATATCTGTATAATCCAGGCTCAAATCGCGCAAGGGGTAAGGCACGCCCAACTCAAGGAGCCCTATCATCCGGTCGCGCGCATCGCGGAGCTTGACATAGGTTGCATGGTTGTTTTCATTGCTCAGGTCGACGTTGGCCGAACTCCAAAGCTGTCCCGCAATCACACTCGCCAACCAATCTTTTTGGGCGGACTCAAAAGCGAGCATGTCCGTCTGGTCGAGCCAGTGCACATAAACGCGGATATGGGCGGGGGTTTCTTCTCGCACCGTTTTCTCGATCAGATCGATGAAACCGCTTCCCGAAAAGCGGGTGATCCAATTCGGGAAGATAAAGCTGATTTGGTGGGAATAAGGGTCTTCCCTTTCAGGTTGGGCCATAAAAGCGGAAGCCTGCCAGTTCAACCCGTCGACGGCCTGGGTCCACTGCGCGCTATCCGCCTGGCAGGGTCGCAGCAAGATATGTTCCAGGATGTGAAACCCGCCTTCGTCGCCGGCATCGACGCCCGCCAAATTCCGGCTTTGATAGCCGGGGATTCCCAGTTTTTTGCTAACGCGCCTGGCAAGGCCAGAAACATTTTGAGTGTCCCAGAAAGGCCGGGTGTAATCGAACCCGGTGCCTCGTGAAGCACCGATTTGCTGGTAATCTTGCAAAAAGGTGCATTTGTCGTCGATCAAATCGTCTTCCGCCAGATGCGCGTACGCCAGCAGGGAATAATCGGTAAATTGCTCGGCAAACCTGGCAAGCAAGTGATTCAAGATACGGTTCTTCCGCTCCGAGGTAGACGAACTCCCCGTCGGGCTGGTTACCGTACTTTCTGTAATCGCCTGCACCCTGGACGCATGACCTGCCTTATCGCTGCCGCGAATCGCGGCCAGCCCCAGGCTGTCGTCGTCGATGATTTGGGAAAAATAAGTATCGGGTTGTTGCGCGTAAAAAGAAAACAATTCTTTGGCATTGGCCAATTGGGCAAAATAGTTTGCCAGCAACTGGTCAAAAAACATCAGGTAGGCTTTGAGTTGCTTTGCTTGCGCCTTACGCAGCGCCGGGGCGGATTCCGATAGGCCCAATGTGCCAACGCCATAAGCTGCCGGGAATTGATGCTGGATGGAAAAATACTGCCCGACCTGACGGTCCCGTCCCGCCGGAAGTTTAACATCGCGTTGCGAATCGGGCAAAGGCTGGTCTTGAGCAGCCTCTTCGAGGCTGCTGATCAACTCTTTGACGCGCTGCGGGTTGGACTCGACCGCAATGCCGGCCCGTGTCAGTTGGATGGTGGGGCCGTTCGGGTCGAAGAGTGATTTATCGATGTCCAAGAAAGGCGTACTCGCCGAATCGAGGGTCAGGTACCACTCCTGGGTTTGCTCTCCGTCTGAGACGCTGATGGCATTGACCGCTACGACTCCTTCGATGTCCATGATTTCCTGGATGAAATCAGAAGTACGCAAACCGACTTTTCTATCCAGGCCTTCCAGGTCTGCGTCGTTGATAAAACCATGCTGCAAGACCGGCCCATTCATGATCTCGTCGATGCGTTTACCTTGAGCGAACATTTCTGCCAGCGTATAGAAATGGACATGAGGCGAAATAAAATTTGCCAGGGTATGATAAATCTGCGCCAATAACTGGTCGGGATCTTCGACTGCGTCCACTTCGATACTGGCGGTGGTTACGATGCTCTGGCCCGGCAAGATCGTGGGAGAAAGAAAATCCTCTCCCAAGTTGCGATAAGCATGCAAACGGCGATTTATTTCGGGTAAGATATCTGCCGGATGGAAGCTGGAATTTGGATCGGTTTCGATCAATACCTGATAAAGACCGCGTAACAGCACCGCTTCCCGATCTGGCGGTTGAGGCGCATCGGTCTTAAGATAGAGCGTATCTTCCGATGGATCGTACAAAAGCTCCGGTTCAACACTGTCAACAGGCTCGAACCAGGCATTTTTCACGCCGGCAACGTCGATAATCAGCTTCCGCAGGTCGGTAAGCGTTACCGGGTTGATGGTCAATATCTCGGCAGGGCTGTACAGCGAACGATACGAATTTCCATTCGCGTCGGTCAACAAATCTTTGATATCGTAGTCGGTGCGGTAGGCCAGATCAGTGATCGCATAACAGACTTGCTCCAGGATGGTAATGCCCGGGTCGTGAACGTTAAAATCCGTCCATGCCTGCCCGACCAGGCGCTCCAGCAGCCGAATACCTTCCTGGCGCAGGAAGGTATAATCCATCGAGGAATATTCGAGGGGATTAGTGGAGAGGGTCAGTGGAGAACTCATAAAATCATGCTTTGTCTTTCGGCTCTTTTGCGTCCTGAGCCAATAATTCCTCGATCACCTGAATTGCGCCACTAATACGCAACATGGTGGTTTCGAGTTCGGCGCGTTTCTTCTCGAGGTCGGCAAGCATCTTCTGCCCAGACTCAAATTCTGCTTTGAGGTCGGCAAGGCGTTTTTCAAGTTGTTCTTTCATCAAATCATCCTCGAATCTTCCCTAAGACAACGCAGTTTTGTGTGAATGCTTTTTAAAGATTCAACGCTTCCATTTTGCGCGTCAGTGCTTCAATGGTTTTTTGCTGTTCTTTCACGACCTTTGTCAAGACCGCCAAAATGTGCCCTGGCACAATCGTCTTTCCGCCCTGGCCCGCGATGGCAGTAGGAACGTCTTCGGCAACGAATCCGAAATGCAGGAATTTACTTTTGTCGCCGATCAAGTTGAATTTGAGAGGCGTCAGGCCCTCCAACAAAAGAGAAGCTTCCTCATAGGCCAGGTCGGCAAAGTTTTCTTTGAGCATTCTTGAAGAGGCTTGGCTCAAGGAGCCATAATACAAAACTCCACCATTGAAATCGTTTCCGTAATTGAGCGTAAGATGGTTGCCGCCGTCATGAACAATTGCCCTGCCACCGCTGCCACGGGGCGGGTACCTTAACACGACATCGGCTGCGCCGTTATAGATGAATTGATTATTCCCGCTTTGAACCGTAAATGACCCACCGATTTGGAGAGTTCCCTTGATAAAAGTATTGCCAGTAGCACCTTGAACGGCGAATAATGAATCCCAGCCTGTGGAGAAAAAGCCAAACTCACGCGATTGATGAAAATGAATTCCGAAACCAGCGCGTCCAAATTTACCTTTGTCGGTGCCGTGTTTGATTAACCCCTCGTCCCAGTTGACACTGGTATCACGATACCAGAAAACATACGGCCATTCATCCGCCTCGGCAGCAGAGAATCCCTTAAGCTGGATTGAGCCAATACTGAGGTTACCTCCTACGTTGACATTTCCGTTTACATCGAGTTTTTGATTCGGCGATGTTGTGGCAATGCCAACATTGCCTCCTCTTTGTAGTGTAATGCCCTGATCCCAATCCCAGGTACCATTGGAACGATCGGATGTGATTTGTAGAAAGTCGCCATTGTTGTTGGGACGTGCATGGATAACAAATTTTTCGTTATTCCCATCAAGGCCGAGGACAAAATTTCCAACAGAATGGAGTTGACCTTTTGGCGACGTCGTGCCAACGCCAAGATTGCCATCGTTGGTCAAAACCATCTTGGGGTCCGACAGACCGGCAGCGCTTGCGCCTGTCGTGCCGCTGGTCGCATCAGACGTATGGAATCTTATCAGACCGTCGTGCAGGGTGATCTTCGAAGCGCCGCGCGTGCCGGTAAAGGTGTAATCTTTTCCATCGGACGTGATCTTGGCCCCCGCCACCAGGCTGACCAACCCCTGACCATTTGCCACATCCATGGTGAAATCGCCGCCACCGCCGTCGCCCACATGCAGAGAAACTTTGTTCTGATCTCCTTTTACCTGTAATTTTGCATCCGGGGAGTCAGTACCAACACCTAAATCTCCGCTAATCTTGGTTGTGTCTGCAACCAAACTTATTTTGGGAGCCGAAGTGGCATGGATGCCAGTCAACAAAAATTCAGCCGCACTGGTGGAACCATCCGTACTGAATGCTTCAAGATAGATCTTATTGTCGTTAGGATTGTTCGCTAAGACTAGTTGGCCGCCTCCATTCCCTTCCAGCCCCAGCTTGATTCCTTTGTCGGTTTTGACATCCAGCCCATGTTGAGGCGCTGTCGTCCCCACCCCAAGGTTGCCAGTGTCACTTGCGATGAACAGACGGCTACCGTTTGCGTCGCCGATGCTGAACCCGGAGGCCCCACCTGGACTCTGCTTGAATTGCCAGGTAAGTTCCGGGGTGTTCTGGTTGATCCGATAGAAATTGATCAGGGCTTCATCACCGCCAACCGCATCAATACTCAAAGGATCGTTCGGCACCTTGCTAATGCCGTCATCTTCCTGATTGAGCATGCTGTCGATCAGGTCTGCGAAGTTGGATTCAGTTGGGACGGCACCCTTCTTAAAGTCCTGCTTCAAAGTGGAACGATTTTTATTCAAAGTTGATTCTCCTTATCCTTGATCGAATCAGCAAAAATTGCACATCGATAATCTTTTCATACGGTTATAACTTCATGATATAGGCAAGAGCATAGTATGGCGGCCTGTTTTCATGGGCTTGATTACCACCGGTGGAACTGATATAAGCACTATGGATAAGATCGGGTTCGCCTACCGTTGTATCTGTATCTTTGGATGTGTAATGACCATCGGAGCGCCTGCTCAACAAATATCCGTAGTCGCCATTATTATGATTGTGCGACGGCATTTGAGCAACGCTGAGTTGAACTGTGTCTGCCCCACCCTTATCTCCAACGCCATAGGAGGCACCTGCCCCCACAACAAAGCGATCCTTTAAGTTGGGAGTGCCATTGCCTCCATCGCACAAAGCCCAACCATCGGGAACATCGTTGATCTGCCCGTACCACAGCATAATGACACCGCGTGGGATCGGGCTGCTTTGCGACGAAGAACTGTTCTTGCTCAAGATTACACCGGTACCCAACCTGACGGTATGATCATCGTAGTTCACTACCGCAACCAGAAGCCAGTTGCTTGGTGCATTGAAATCATTGGTATATTTAACAATTTGAAAACTGACGGCGGTATTGTTTCCGCCGGGGGTGTGCACGGCGTAAAGCGCTTCCCAGCCATTCAAAAGGACTCCATCTGCTGTGGCCGAGCGCGCGTTCCCGTCATAAACCTGGCCAGCCGGTATGTCCGATGTGGGCTGGTTAATATCCACATACCCACTGGAAAAGCTGTGCGGTTTTTCCATCGAAATGCCGATGAATCGTTTCGTCCATTTCAAACGCCCGCCGGGACCACCCCAGGTGACCGTTCCGCCGCCGCTCATGGTGAACTGGGCTTTGACATAATCATTACCCGCACCGCTAATTACGCCGGTGCCGGTATCGAGCGCGGACCTTGGGTTATTTGTGCCAATCCCGACCCCGCCGGACGGCATCAAGGCAATATGGTCGTTCGCATCGTTCGACACACCAATTTCCAGCGTCATGGCCTCGCCGTCGCGGGAGTAGTACCGCATCCAGGCGCGGTCGCCGCTGCCTCCACCAGGGTCGGGTGGGAAAAGCAGCCCGGCCGACTCGGAATTGCCCGCATCCGGCATGATGGCGCCCCCCACAACCTGAAGTTTGGCCTTTGGAGAGTCAGTACCAATGCCAAGACTGCCATCGTTGGTCAAAACCATCTTGGAGTCTGACAGGCCAGCAGCGCTTGCGCCCGCCGTGCCGCTGGTCGCATCGGACGTATGGAATTTTATCTGCCCGTCGTGCAAAGTGATTTTCGAAGCGCCGCGCGTGCCGGTAAAGGCGTAATCTTTTCCATCGGACGTGATCTTGGCCCCCGCCACCAGGCTGACCAACCCCTGACCATTTGCCACGTCCATGGTGAAATCGCCGCCACCGCCATCGCCCACATGTACAGAGACTTTATCCTGCGCGCCCGTCACTTGCAATTTCGCGTCCGGAGAGGTTGTGCCGACGCCAAGGTCGCCGCTACCGCTTGCGACAAACAGGCGAGTGCCACTTGCATCACTGATGCTAAATCCGGCCTGCCCGCCTGGGTTTTGTTTCAGTTGCCAGGTAAGTTCCGGGTTATTTTGAACCAGCCGATAAAAATTAAGCAGAGCCTCGTCCGTGCCCACCGCGGTTACGCTCAACGGATCATTCGGCAGCTTGCTGATACCGTCATCATCCTGGTTGAGCATACTGTCGATCAAGTCTGCAAAGTTGGACTCGGTCGGGATGGCGCCCTTCTTAAAATATTGCTTTAGATTAGAGCGATTCTTCTTCAAAGCGAACTCCTTCAAGACAAGAATGTCTTTTATTCAAGCCTATCCAACCTGGAAATCGAGTTCGACCTTCATGTAATCGATCCCGGTGAAGAACTCTTCCTGGTAGCCTTCTTCGGCAATCAGGTCGATCTGGTGCGAACGATCCGAAACAAAGATGACGTCTGGCGCAAAGGCAGATACTTCTCCCAGTTCATCCTCGCCAGGCGGCGTATAGGGGATGAAGTGCTGCCCATCGAGACTGGTAAAAAGCTTGATGCCAGCCACATAATCCACATAAGGACGCTCTTCTACAAAATTGATGATCAAGCTGGTATTAATCTTGCCGCCAAAGGCAATATCTGCGCTTTGATCGTAGGCCCAGGGCGACAGGTAACGCTGCAATTCTTCGTTGAGCACACTTTGATAATAGCCGGGGTTCGCACCCAGACGCAAACGCACGCCCAGCCTGACCTTCAACTGCACATAACTGGGATTTCGAACCTGAAAATTGGCAAAAGGAGCCGTGTGCGAGGTGAGATATTGCTGAATTTGCAGGAGCATATCCGCCGGCGCTTTCGGCTCGAACGGGTCGAAAGGCAGCTTCCCGCGAATATCGGGAATAACTATCACTTGAATAACATCGGCCATACGAGGATCGGACGAAACGCCAACCGGCAGACATTTCACTTTGAATATACTGGGGAAAGCTTCCAAGACCATGTGTTCATAGTCCCAGCAAGTCAAAGCTCGATCCTTATGCCGCAGCCGCTCGCTGACTCGTGTATAGAAACTTCCAGCCTGCTCCGGGCTTTTCCCGCCAAAAGAGCTATACGGTTGATGAATAGCCTTCACCTCGGGCTGGGCGTCTGTCAGACTGGTAATACTCTGCGCCGGTAAAGGTTGCGACAGGTGGTCTGGAGCATTGTTATGATCTTCGAAGGTAGCGCTCACGGCCTGTGCTTTGATCGCAATGGTATCGGCCACACTTCGGCTGTTCGTGGCAATGGTCACCCGAATCCAATATAAATCTGGCGGCAGCAAGGTTCCCGGTTGGACCGGGGGCAGGTCGAACTTGATAATTCCCGAATTAAGTAAATTGTTGGTCGTATCAGAAAGCAACTGACCTTCCTCCAGGCTATTCCACTGGTTGACGTTCAAATACCACCAATGAATCGGCTGGGGGGCAACGTCCGGGTCGGCGCTCCCTTCCGCCATCTGGAAGAGCAAAGACAGGTTTTGCGGGGGCGTCAGGTCTTTGATGCCAATGAACAACTCCCCTTCGTTATCGTATTGAGGCAGGAACGGATACGGTTTGGTATATCCCATCAGGTCATGATAACCAAACGGCTCGATGTGATAAAGCCTATCCACACTCGATTCAAACGCATTCCCGCTCAGGTCGATTTCCAACGAGGCGCTATATCCTACCGACAAGTGTTTGATCTTGGGCGTGTACGGTGAATTGACAACGAAAGGTGTTGTTTTACTGGAGCAACCAGCAGCCGCACGAGCATAGATCGAAAGCTGAAAATCCGGATCCAACAATTCCATCTGCCAGTATCTATCCCAATCGAGCACTTCCACCGGCGTAAGCAGGGAGTTATCCGCCGCATAATTTGAGTAGCCCGCATTGATCGTCTTTTCGTCCACAACAACCTGATTGGTCTGCGTAGCTCCTGTCTTTGGGTCTTTTCCAGCGTTGAAAAGCTGAATGTCTTCCATGTCAAAGTAAGAACGGTTGTCGTACAGCCTCAAGTGGGCCTTGAAGCTAGTATTGTCGTCGATCGGGCTGGCGGGTGCAGCGCTCTTGTCGTCATAATCCTTATAACCCAGATAGTATGTACTCAAGTTATCTGCCACTCCCAGCCAATCAATATCCAGGCGGAATTCATCCAGTTTTTTGGAGCATAATTCGGGATGCGCCAGATAGAAGCTGGAACCGGTAACCGGGGACGATCCGAAGGGTTCAAAAGGCTTTTTCGAGTCGAGTACACCATCATCACTCTGTAAGGTCAGTTTGGTAATCCCATCCACGTCCACGCTGAGGTGCACTTTTTCAAGCGTCAGCAGTTGGAAAGCGCGATAACGCTTGATCGGCCCTGTATCCAGTTCGGCGTCCTGGGGAATATCGGCCAACATAATCCGCAACACCGGCCAGGGAGTCTGAATGCCTGCTCCGGCAGGCAGAGGCACAACCGGGGCAGCCTGCTCGTCCAGCGAAAGTGTAATCTGCAAGGCGTGCTGATAAGGCTGCGCAGCATCTGGCAACTCGAAGGCCGCATCCATGACCTGCATTTTGACGTTCTCGACAGCGACCATTCCTTTTTCGCCGCTCAACAGAAAACGGAAAGGGGAAGGGTCTTGAATCGCCTGGCTGATGGTATCTTTGTCGAAGCGGTCTTCGTTAAAAGCCAAGGTGAGGGTGATCGTGCGTTTTCCCTCTGTCAGGGCAAGCAAGGGGGAAGCGATCGCAAAACCGACATCTCCCGGTGTGGTAAGAGTCTCGCCATCTGTGGAATATCCCTCGCCAAACGTACGCCAGCGAGGCGTGACTTCTCCCCCTTCGGCATTCAATTGCACCTGAACCTGGGTCGCGTCGGGCGCCACGTAAACGTTTTTCCATTTATCAATTTCAGCCGGCGTTTCCACCCAGTTACGTTTTCGGCGTTGAGCCATTTCCAGAATGGCATAGACGTTCGCCCACTCTTCGGGCGTGGCGTTCTTGCCTTTCGACTGGGTATTTACAATGTAGGTGAAATTCGAGACGTCCAAGAAAAGTGATTCCTGGATATAGCTCGCATCGTTGCCCGCATCCAGTTGCAGGAAATCTCTCGAATCCGGAAGAGGATTCCCTGGGTTGGGATCGCCCAGAGCGAACAGAATCATCGCGTCGAATCCCTGATTCTCCCGGGTGGTCTTCAAAGCATTGCGGCGGTCGGCCAGCATTTTCTGCCCATGCGCGTCTTCCAAGATCGTGTATACCTGGTCCCATTCCCACGGTTGGGCATTTTGCTGCTCCGCATTAATGGTACGAGCATAGACGTACTTTTCTGCCGGCAAATAGAAATAACCTTCCAGCGTTTCAAGCGCCGCGTAGCAATCGTCGAAACTGGTAAACTGCTTG
Source organism: Anaerolineales bacterium (assembly GCA_046704785.1). Taxonomy (GTDB): domain Bacteria; phylum Chloroflexota; class Anaerolineae; order Anaerolineales; family Villigracilaceae; genus JBJKRF01. The sequence continues at coordinate 41,607 of JBJKRF010000096.1, forward strand.
TCCAGAATCTTGGGATAGCTGATCGTCCCCAGAGTTCTCTGCACGAGAGCAGTGAACTTATCGGCTTCATACGTACGGATCATCGGCGGCTGGAGTTGATGGTCTGGGTGTTGTATTTGTTCTTTCTTGCCGGCTGCGCGCAAGATTTCATAGATCTGACGCCAACGTCCCTGAATCTCGTTGACGATTTCCATCATAGTTGTGAAGTCATCAACACTCATGTAAAGCGAGGTTTGGATGAACGCGACAACGTCATCACGGGTACGTCGCCGGTAGAGGTCATAAATATCTTCTACATCCGGCAGACCATTGAAAAAATCGCCGAACTCCGTCCGTCCCAAGGCCGCCAAAAGATTCTTCTCGAAGTTGTCGGGCTCCGAACGGTCCAACGTAAAATTGGGGTCTCTGCGTTTCCCGGCGCTTTCCAAAATATCATTGACTTGATTCCATTGTCCTGTCGCAGCTTCCTGCTCTTGCTTCAATCCCATCACGGAGCGGAATGTGGAGAAAGACATATATAAGCTGGAGGGAATGAAATTTAATAGAACATCCAAGGTGCCCAGCAAAGACACATCAACGGGATAACTGTCAGGATCGCCCGGATAAGGAGGCAACTTGTCGCCCGGATTCGGAGTTCCCAATGCCATGAGCAACATAGCGAGGAAGGATTTATCGCTCTGGCTCCCCTGTTCGAGAAGTTCTTTATTGTCAGGGAACAATTCAATCAGCAAATCTGGCGTCTGCGCTGCCTCACGGATGCCGATTACCTGCTTATCAGCAAAGAGACTTTTAGCGCTCGCAACCGTGGCTTGATTGGCAACCAGGTCCTCGTCGCTCCGGTAGGAAAGATCGTTGCCCTGGCTATCCTGCCCAGCCTGGAACAACGTGCCCGCCGGGAGAAGAAATTGTTCCTGCCCATCAGCCAGTTCGACAAGCACATGGACCCGGTCAGGAATCCCGGCTTGCGAGGTCAATCGCAGCGCCTCGCGGTAGTAGAACTCAAGGTGCCTACGCGTAAAACCGTTCAACTGGGTGCGAGCGTACTGCAAAAGCTCCAGAAAGGTCAAAAAGAGGGTCAAATGCGGGCGGGTAAACTGTCCCAGTTTTGTCGGATCATCCTGAAATTGCTCCGGATCATTCAAGTACGCTACGATTTCATCCAGGTCATTGTCACCCAGGAAACCGGCCCAATCACCACTCTCTTCATTCTGTTCACTGAAGTAATGCAACTCCGCCGCATATTTCTGGGCAAAAGCCAACAAATCTTTGACCGAACGCTCATCAACAGAGACGTAATCAGGATCAAGCGCTTTCTGAATGCGTCCGGCCTGGCTGGTACCATCGCGGTGGAGAACTTGTGGCTGTTTCTGCATAACGATCGATTATCCTTCGGGTCAGCTAGGATCCCTGAAATTTTGTATTGGTAGTAATGAACGAGCCACTCCCCGAATACTTTGGAGTAGCATCGGGAACAGGCGAGCCTGGCGCCGGAACCGGTTGTTTTGCCGGGCTCTGCACGTCAAACTCTGCCGTAAAGCTGCTCCCCTTAAGCAGCACGGCCTTGCCGCCCGTTTGGGTCTTTTTGGCTTTTTGATCTCCGGCTAGGGATGCAATTTTGAGCGTTCCTGTACCCGGAATGCTGTACTGTGGCGTCGTATACGCGCAGCCGGGGACGGAAACGTTTTTTTCATCGCCATCCACGCAGAGCTTTTTCCCATTAAGCGTAGCAGGTCCGCTCCCCTGGAGCGTACCGGGCTGGACAATGACGACCGCTTGCCCAAAATTTTGCAAAAAATTAGCTTTATCGCCTTCGATGAGAATAAAGTCTGGCATTATGCTTTTATCCTGGCGTGGCCGCCTCGTTGATATAGAAGGGATAAACCATATTAAAGCGCGAGTTCGTACTTCGAACGGTATAGCTTATGCTGATTAACAAAAGGCCTTGCTCGATATCGTCCTGAGAAACGTCCAGTTTGTCCAACATAATACGCGGCTCATAATACAAGATTGCATCGGTAATCATGCTGGTAAGCGTGTTGACCAGGCTTTGATCGACTTCTTCGAAAAGAACGTAATCGAGATTACAACCGAATTCATCTTGCATGACCCGCTCTCCCAACTGCGTGGAAAGCAGAATCTGCAAGCTCTGCTGAATATCGTCGGTACCCGAAACCATTTCCACATCTTTTCCCCCTTGTGTAAACGCAGGGGGGAAACTCCAACCGGTACCCAGGAAAGATTGGTCTACAGCCATCGTTTTACGCTCCTTGCATCCTTACTTGACATCCACTTTCGAGCCTTTGATTTCCACATTACCGCTGCTGGCGTCAATCGTCAAATCTTTCGCACTTTTGATCTCAATCCCATCTTTGCTCATTGTGATCGCATTGCCATGTTGATCAGAGATCTGCACAGTCTGCGCATCGTCATCAAAAATGATCTTATTCGACCCAGGTGTTTCGATAAAAACAGCCGGCTTGTCGCTATCGACGAAGCCCAAAATTGTGCCTTTTTTGGAGACAATGGCCTTTTCGGTATTGTCCTTCGTCGGCGTCGCCAGATCGGAGGGCGGCGTGTTCTTCGATCCATACATGGCACCCAAGATGACCGCCTGCCGGGGATCGTCATTGAAAAATCCAACGACGACCTCGTCGCCGGGTTCGGGACGAAAGAAATAGCCGCGCCCCTTCCCGGCATCTGGGGAGGCCAGCCGGGCCCAGATAGCCCCTTTTTTTTCGTCGATGCCGGGGAGAATCACTTTGACCCGCAGTTCCTTATCAGGGTCATCTTCGAACTGGTCGACGATGCCAATCTGGAGTCCGTTGACCGCCGGCAGCAGCCCCGCCGCCGGAACATCGACAATATCCTTTCGGCTGGCAAAACGGTCGGCAGGCAACCCAAATTGCACATCGGTATGCCAGCCATCATCGTCAACGCGATGCCGGACGCCAGTCACAATCGTTTTACCGTTAAAGCGTTTGCCCACGCCACTTACTTCCATGACATCCAGACAGTGAATATCGCCAAAACCGGGAATCGAAATGCGGCCTCGAATCATCGACATGCGGCTTTTCACCAGTGTCCCGTCAGCCCAGGCTTGAAGCGCTTTCGGATCGAGGGGGACGGGGTCGGAAAGGATCTGGGTGCTGGCCCCAAGGGTTTGGGCAAGGCTGTCGGCTTTGAGATTTCCCTGAGAGAGGGTAAAGGTTTTCGCTTTGCTGGCCTGGGTCAACTTCTGGTTTTTCAAATCCCAGGCAATGCTTTCGACACTGGCACGTTGATGGCTGGCATCTGCCTCGATCTCGAAATTGTAGATATCGCTAATGCCGAATTCGAAGGTCAGCTTCGGCAGAGCGCTCATGTTTACTTCCTGCGCAGAAATTTCACCGCTTTCAGCCGTTACCAATAATCCGTAAGCATCGGCTCGCGTCAAGATGAAATCCCAGTCGGTGCAGTAGTATTGAATGAGTTCAGGATGTGCGGGCTGCGTGGCCGTCAATGTGCCTTTTTTGAGGCCGCCATTACCGATCAGCTCGCCAATGATTTTGTCATCGGTCTTGTTTTGGTAGACTTCGCTTCTCCTGATCTGCGCCAGTTTGATTGCAGCGTCTTTCATTTCGATGGTCAGCAATGAGCCTTGTTTATTGGCTTCCACCGCATGCTTTACAATCAGGCCTTTGAAAACGCTAGCTTCCTGACTGGCCGCGCCCTCATAGCGCAGTTTTATTTCGACTTCCTTACCGGGTTCAAAAAAAGTCTCATCGCTGATGGCAAATTTTTGTTTTGCACCACTTCCATCCAGCAATACCAGCACCGCATAAGGAATGCGGTTGACTTCCTTAACGACATCAATAGACAGCAACTCATAGGTGGGATCCATGAGTTTATTGTCGCTCAGGATTGTGGCGGTAACGGCACTCATTGAGTCAATCCATTATTCTCATTGCTTGGTCGCCAGGGGCGGGAAGATGATTTCCTGCCCGGGGGTCAGGTTTCTGAAATCGTCGATGCCGTTCACCTGAGCAACGCGGATGTAATACTGGGACGAGCCGTAGATCTCTTTCGACAACAGGGGCAGCGTATCTCCGCTTTTGACCACGCGCGTATGCGAAAGGTCGGGAGAACTCTTTCCATCCTTGCGGTTCCGCTTGGAAGGGTCCACATCTTCGACGAAGACCGTTTTGAGCACGGCATGCAAGGGCGCGCCGTTCTTATCGAACAAGGTATATTCGATGTCGGCAGATTGCAAGCGACAGTCGAAGTCTGCCAGCACGCCTTCGCCCCATTGCAATTTCAAAAATTTGGGCTCGTGAATCTGCCCATCCATATAGAAACACAAGTTCAAGAATTGGTCAATTTGGTCGGGAACGCTTTTCGTGCCTAAGCCAAGCAACGTGGAAATGCCGAAATCAGTGACACCTGTTCCATCCAACACCAAGTCCAGCCTGACTTCTTTGGAACGGCCATAGGCATATTTTGCCGTCCGGCCGCTTGTGTTGATTCCTTGAAGCTTGCTGAACTTGTTTTCATGCTGCGTACTGATCGTCGTCGGGTTAAACATCACCGTAAAGGTATCCTGCGGAAGACCGATTCGCAAGCGATTCCCATAGACATTTATCTTAAGTTTCTGCAGCTTGTTGAATAAGTTGAGCGACATCTAACGTTCCTTTTCCTTTTGGAGAATCCTCAACACTTGCCGAACGCACTCCTGGATGACTGCATCTTGCCCGTCCAAGCTCCCGGCCTGATGTGAGCCCTTGGAATCCGCCCCATCCTCAGAGTCATCACTAGAGCCAGGCGTCGCCACTGCTCGGATAACCAATTCTCTAATTTCTACAGGCATGGTAAGAAATACCTTCCATTAAACCCTGAGAACCTGCATACGCTGATAAGACAATTCCATGTGCTCAATCACAACAGAATTGGCATCTGCATCCAGGTCAGATACGCTCCATTTGACAGGATAGGCCTTCATAAACAGCCAGCCCGCGATGGGAATACGCGTATTGTCCAACAGCGTTACCAAGACGTTTGAAGGACTGAACTTGAAAAGAGACATGGTCGCATTAAATTCGATCACCAGTGGCGACCCAACGACCAGGCCTCGCTGCAAGACCAGATTCTCATACTTGATTTTCTTGGGCAAGGGCTGTGAATACAGGTTTTGACCTCCTTCTTCGATGGCAGAGGTCTCCACTGTGCTACCCAACCCGGATACCTTCTGAAACAAAATATCCAACGGGTTTGGAACCACGCCTCCGGCAAAAAAGAGGACGCCAAAACGAAACCCCAGAGGAGGAGAACCGACGATTGGTAGTGGACCAGGGATTGCCATGAGGAAAAACTTCACCTTTCCGGGAATAACAGGCCGCACACCTCGGTACCAAACGTTCTGACTGCTGTGAGCAAACAGAGTCTGGCAACTAAGATTATTACTTCAACCGCAGTCTTTACGGATGATAGTCAACCTGGATGTCGTGTGCAACAAGTTCCAGCGTCTCGAGGGCAACATCATTGCTATTTGCATCGAAGCTGGGGGCATCCATTTTGACGGGGAATGCCCCTTTCACCTTCCAACGTACGACCGGCTTTCCGGCTTCATCGCATAAATCGATCACAATATCTTTTTCGGCGTTTTTAAACGGGTCAGCATAAACGTCCTGCATCCATTTTGCCAGGGAATCGGCTTTTTGCACGATACCCCGCTTCAGGGTGATTCGGATCGGCTGACGCATGCCAGGGATGATCTTGACTCCCATAACAAAGCTAAACCCGTGTTTATACGTCACCGATTCATAATCGACGCTGAGCCCCGAGACCTCAGAAAAGCCCAACGTCGAGTCGCCAATCGTGACTCGATAGTTGTAAACCGGCAGCGGGTAGGAAGCCTTGATTTGATCCTTGCTCAGAGACATGGCTGGTGCAGGCCTTAAGCTTTGTAGTTGATCGAGATACCGTCGGCTATTAACTCCATACTTTCAATGGCCACATCGTTTGAATTGGAATCGAAAGTAGGCGCATCCAATTTAGTGGGGAATGCGTTAGTGACCGTCCAAGTTACCACGGCTTTGCCAGTCTCGTCGCACAAACTGACCACAATGTCTTTCTTCTCAACCTGGTTGATCGTAACAGAGTTGATCCAATCGTAAAGAGCGGGTTGGCTCTTGGCCGGCACCAAGCCTTTTTTCAAGGTAAGTGTCGTTTGGGTCATTTGTGCCGGCATATGAAATACACGTGGACTCTTTTTACCCGACTCGGTATTGCTTTCTTTATAAGTCGTTGTTTCATAAGCAATACTCAATCCTGATACTTCTGAAAAGGCAATCGTATCCTTGCCAATATCCACTTTGTAGTTGTAGACGGGCAAAGGATACGCAGCCTTGATATCCGCTTGAGAGGTAGCCATCGATTTTCTCCTTATTTTATTAGTGCGACATATTTAATTCAGAGACAAGGCCTCAAAAAGACTAGGCCTGCTGCAGTTTGTGAGTGAATCTGAGGATAATAAACTCGGCGGGTCTGACTGCGGCGATACCGATCTCCACGATCATGCGACCTTCCAACACATCCTGTGGGGTCATCGTCTTTCCCAGCCCAACGTTGACAAAATACGCTGCGTCGGGCGTCGAGCCAGCCAGCGCGCCTTGTTGCCATAACCCATAGAGGAAACTCTCGATCATAGCCTTCACTTTGAGCCAGGTCGTAGCATCGTTTGGCTCGAAAACGGCAAAGGAGGTTGCCTTCTGGGTAGATTCTTCGATCATAATGAAGAGGCGTCGAACGGAGACATAGCGCCATTCATTATCGTTGCCCGCCAGTGTGCGCGCACCCCAAACCAGGGTACCTTTCCCGGTAAAAGCGCGGATCGCGTTGATTGACTTCCCTGCTGTGGGATCCACGTTCAGGTTTTCCTGGTCGTCGTGCGTTATTTTGAGCACCGGGCCAATGACAGAAGAAAGGCTTACGTTGGCTGGAGCCTTCCAGACACCCCGGTCGCGGTCTACACTGGAATAGATGCCAGCGATCGCTGCGCTGGGAGGCAGTATGGCATACTGTTGGGTCAAAGCCGACTTAACCTGATTGTATAACGCCGTGTTACTGGTCTTCAGCGTAGAGAGTGCCACCGAAGCGGGCTGTTCATCCAGATTGATGTTCTGGTTAGACGTATTATCCACAGGGGCGCTTCCATCGCCATCGTCGGCCACATCGAAGCCCTGGGGGTCGTTGCTCTTCGTCGCCTTCCAGGTTGTCCACGCTGTGGTAATGTCTTGACCTGTTTTCCCCGAAACGCCGCTAATCGTCAAAAGTTTGGACGTACTGATATTGAAAGTCAGGGCATCAGACGTCGATCCTGAGATGATTCTAACTTCGGGGGTGTCATCGGCGCTCCCGGTATATTGCACGACAATGCCATTCGTGTTGAACGTCTTGGAAAAGAGGGTGCCAACTGCACCGGTCACCGAAATCATGACCGTTCCATCTCCGTAATCATAATTTAGCGAAGTCTGGAGATAAGGATAGTAAGCTGCTCCATAGGACAAATTATTGATGCCAATGTTGTTTCTGAAATCATCGACGCCCTTATCTTCAAGCACATCCAAAATAGCAAAGCGGTCACCCAATTTGGCGCATTGCGCCAGCGCCTGTTCGCAAAGGTCGTAATAATCTGTGCTGGACAAATTGATAGCATCCGTCAACAAAATAAGAGTAGGCTCGTCCTCTTTTTCCAAAGCCGCCAAACCTGCTTCGAACTGTGCCTTGGTGGGGGCCGTCTGATAATTTCCAATGGAGACAATATAGCAGCTTCCGCCCCCATTCTTGAAATAGAGGCTCAGGCTATAGTACAACAAGAATTCATAGGTGGGGCTATTGCGAGTTATGGCACCGATTTCGGACGAACCGGATTGGGTGGTAACCGTAAAGCCACTGGGATTCGCCTTACCGAATGCCGTCTCATAATCGAGCAACGTATCTATCCGCATTACGACGGGGACAACGTCGCCAGAGCCATCGGGCGTAGGGCCAATGGCGGTGCAGCCGATAAACGCGGGGATTGCCGTCGCGACTTCTGCCACGGAGGGTGGCAATGTCGAGATTTCCTCCACATATACGCCTGGGGTTTTATACGTAGCCATACTGTCGAGCCTCCTATTGGTTGGTGTTTAATGGTGGGTGAGATATTTGAAAACGTGGTGCAGGGTATATTCCTGTTTCGAATTTCTCAGGTCAATAGTGTAGTTTTGAAGGGATGGATTAGGTAACGAGCCAACAACATTTTCACCGTTCAGTTGAAGCTGAATGGATGACCTGGCAGTTTGCTGACAGGGAATCAGCGCATTGGACACAAAACGAAAATATTGCTTGTCTGGATATTGTTCGATAAGCTCCTCAGCAATCGGATCCGACGCATCTGGAGACTGAACCAGATCCGTTCGATCCGCGGCGTCGAAAACGACGATTTTGTCCTGATCTTCAATCGTAGGGACAGGTTGACTGTCTGTCTTATCAGCAACGAGGTAATATTTCCATCTTGCATCTTTCGCTTTGAAGGCAGCCTGAAATTCATTCGCGCCCTCTCCCAGATTTGCCGACACATCGGAATACTTGATTTCGACATCGGCAAAAATGCCCATCGAAAGCTGCGGCGCGACCGAATACATCACCGTAAAGGGGGTGCCCACCGTCGAAGCGGCACTGTTAACAGTAATCCTTTTTGAGGTTTCATCATACGCACTCGGATTGGATATTTTCCCCAGCCCATCGATAACGAAATCCGCGGCTTTGAGGCCCTCCAGCGGGTTTCCGCTCAGGACAAAGACATCCGCTTTGTTTGGCTGGCGTACGACAAAATGCTCGGTCGTTTTTATTTCGCGGAAGGTAAGGTCAAGCACCGGACCCGACCCGTTGCTCACAAACAAAGGCAGCATGGCCTGGTCCAGTTCCGTATAATCTGTAAATAAAGGGAAATCAGGATTCTGAAGGAACAAGTGAAAAGTAAAAACCGCATTCGATGGCAGGGGGACGAAGGGGGCGTTCTGGTCGTCAGCGGCAATCACCGCCCGGACTCCATTAGAAATAGATTTTAACGTAGAGCGACAGTTCACCAACAGCCGCTGCGTTTCCGCCGTCGGTTCTATCTGAAAGTCAGGGCATCGACGGTCAGCGTAATAATCATGGATGAGTTCCAAGGAGAACAACTGCAAATATTTCATGAGGACGTCCTGACAGTTTTTTCTGCCGTCGATGGCGCAGCCGAAGTTGCATCGCTCTGGAATGTAACCATTTTCACTTTGTAAAAAACCGAAGGATGATAATGAGAACGCAGGGACCCCCATACTTCGTTTTGATCGGAAAAAGACATAGTAACCAATTCGATCACCAATTTTTCAATATTGTCGCTCAATTCAGGCGCATCCTGGTGCGTGATTAACCGGTGGCTTTGAAAATATTGGATGACCAGCGAAAGGTTACGTAGTGCATCCTCGTATTGTTGATAATGTGCAACAAACAATACGTACAGATTTAATCGTATATCGGGCTGTATTTTTTCAACAGTGCCATCTGCCAGCAAACGCACATATGGGTCGGCAGCGCGTAACGTATTTTCTTGTTCCAAGTTGACCAATAAAACGGATACGGCCCCTAATTTAAAGGTTAGCGAATCCACATTTTGCCCATCCATAAAGACCACCTGGTCTTCCTGGGGAGCGTCAGGTTTTCTCCCTGCGCTCATGTAGGCATTCAAGTTATTCTTCAAAAACACAAGGACGTCGTTGATCATCTAAAGTTATATCCACAAAGGCAAGGCGTTCAAGTATTTGATAGAGGAAAAATTTCCACACTCTCCATCCAGTACGTGCACACAAAGACCTACCGCGGAGTATAGCGCACGGGGGTCTTAAATTCGTCTAATAAACGTCTTTTGCTCGTCTAAAAACTACCTAACCAGGAAAATGCCATGAACTTAAGATGCCCCAACTTCAATACGGACGCTACCACCACAAATCTATTGCATTCTACGGATTGCCAGAAAATTTCACTCGTATTTAGAGTTCGTAAAAGAATAAGTTCTCTCACGATACCCATCACGGGCATACCATCAATCGTATTATTCTCCTACGGGGACGATGTGCGATGAGCCTTTCTCCAGGCGAAGAAGCAATCTCCCGCCGCCGACAAGGAAACCACCACGTCGCTGAATATCGCTCCTCGCGGTGGCATAATTTACGAACCCTTATGGCAAGCAAACTATATCAAACTTCCCCAATGGTCCATCGACAGCAAGGATGTTTCTTCGTCAGAATTTATACCAGAGCTGCACCACAAATGGCATGACGTCACCCAGCTTTACTATCCCGCGGGTAAAAATACCCGCGGGCATAGTAAAGCCATGAACTAAATACTCGCGCGGCTCTCTGACCCGGCCAGGTTTTTCAAGGAACGCTTGAGACGGTCAGGCATATCAGATAACAAGGAGATGGACGGTTTGGCTTCCACCAACGTCGGCTCTTCAAGCTGATCTGCTTTGATCTGTTCATACAGGCAGCGCGTTTGCTGAGAAGGATCCACATCCAGTTCCTCGCACAAAATTGACGCGCAACGCTCAAACTGACGCAGCGCCTTGACCCGGTATCCCGCCAGATAATAAAGACGCATCAAATGTTGGTGCGCTGACTCAAGCGCCCGGTCGCAGTTTAGAATACGGACGCCATAAGCTATGCCAGCTTCATACTGGTGATGAAGTTCGAAATAGACCATCAACTTGTCCAGGATTGTTAAATACATATCTTTGAACCGTTCACGTTCGATGGCGCACCAGTCCCAATACCACCCTTCTAACAAGTCGCCGCGATAAAGCGCCTCGGCTTTTTGCAACTTGTCGATATGCTGCCCTGTCAACTCGACGATCGGAACGCCCTGCACAAAATCAAGGTTGTGTTCGAAGTCAGCGACATCCAGTTCAAAAGAGAGATTGGGATTGAGCTGAACCCAATTGGACGAAACCGAAAGAACACGCAAATCATCGATACCGGCCTGCGCCTTCAAAGTCGATTGAACTTCCCACAAAGTTTGCCGCAAAAATTTTCTGCTCTGCCCCCCAACATCTTCCCCCCATAAAAGTTCAGCCAGGACTTCCCGCGGATAAGAACGAGCTCGATGAAGCAAAATATAACAAAACAATTCCTGTGCTTTACTTGTCCCGAAGTCAACAGAGATCAAATCTGTGTACTTTAACTCAAATTTTCCAAAAAGCTTGATCTGCAATGGATTCATAAATTAGATTCCTCTGCAAAAAATCACGTTATGGTTGGGCCACGAAAATATTGAAGGAAAAATACCCACCAAAACATTTCCATGCCAGGAGAAAACTCGCTTAGGCACACGGCGAATTGCTACAATGCAAAAACCCGTGGGAGAGAAGTCAACACGCACACCTGAGCAATATCTATATCTACCCGCTCATTTAAACCTCGCCAACAAGAGTAATCGGAGCCGCAAAATCCAAATTCGGTCTATTTTAACATAGTAGCAAAACTGTAGCAAATCGGGTCTCTAGACATCCCATATGACACATCAAACCGACACAAAGCTCGCACTACACGCATTCCAGTTATGTTTTACCACATAATAATCCAACGAGCCAACATTCATCGAGACTCTTTAGATTTCCCATGGTCAGGGAGTAGATTCGAGATGTGAGAGTGCTCCGTGCCGTCCACACCTCCACAAAGCCGTTTCATCCCACTGATTCCCAACGAACTCGCGCCAGGAATTCAAACACTGTCTGCTTAAAATGCTATAATCATCGCCATGCCCGACCTTTTCGATCATGCCATGCAGGAACGGATGCAAAAAGAAGCGCCGTTGGCAGCGCGTATGCGCCCACGCACCCTAGACGAATATGTCGGGCAGGAACATATTGTCGGTGAGGGGAAACTGCTACGGCGTGCGATCGAAGCCGACCGGTTGTTTTCGTCCATCATCCTGTGGGGGCCGCCCGGCACGGGAAAGACCACGCTCGCACAGGTTATCGCCAATCAGACGAAATCCTATTTCGCCACGCTTTCGGCCATCCTGGCCGGCAAAGCAGAACTGCGCACCGTCATCGACGCCGCGCTCGAACGTAATCGGCTCTATCAGCAGCGCACTCTCCTTTTTATCGATGAGATTCACCGCTGGAATAAGGCCCAGCAGGACGCGCTCCTGCCGCATGTCGAAAATGGAACCATCATCCTGATCGGCGCCACCACCGAGAACCCTTTCTTCGAGGTCATCAAGGCCCTGGTCTCACGCTCGCGCATCTTCCAACTTCGCAACCTCAACCAGGCCGAAATCGGGTTGCTGATCGACCGGGCTTTGAGCGACCCCGAACGGGGCTACGGCGAACGCCAGATCGATCTGGCGCCCGATGCACACGCCCACTTGGTGGATATGGCCAACGGCGACGCACGCAATGCCCTCAATGCGCTGGAACTGGCCGTCGAGTCTACCCTGCCCGACGCGGACGGCGTCGTCCACGTCACGCTGGAGGTAGCGCAGGAATCCATCCAACGCCGGGCGGTGCTGTACGACAAAGATGGCGACGCCCACTACGATACCATCTCGGCTTTCATTAAGTCGGTACGCGGCTCGGACCCCGATGCCGCGCTATACTGGCTGGCGAAGATGCTCTACGCTGGCGAGGACCCGCGCTTCATCCTGCGCCGCCTGCTCATCCTGGCAGGCGAGGATATTGGGATGGCCGACCCAATGGGGTTGGTCGTCGCCTCGTCGGCGGCCCAGGCTTTCGACTTCGTCGGACTCCCCGAAGGCATCTACCCGTTGGTCGAGGCCACACTCTACCTGGCAACGGCGCCCAAATCCAACAGCGCTGGCGCTTATTTCAAAGCCATGCAGCGCATCGAGCAAGAAGGCGCCGGCTCCGTGCCGAAGCACTTACAGGACGATAACCGCGATGCCGCAGCCACCGGACATGGGCAAGGCTACCGCTACCCGCATGAATTCGAAGGTCATTTTACGCCCCAGCAATACCTGCCCAAACGCCTGCTCGGCACCTATTTCTACCAACCTTCCGAAGAAGGCTACGAGACACAGGTGGCTTCACGGCTCGAAATGTGGCGACAGGCCCAAAAGAAGGCCCTCGGCATCGAGCACGAAGAACACCTGCCAGACTTGCCCCAGGAAAAAATCGACACACTGAAACGAAATATCAAGTGAAAAATATTACCCAGGCCACCTACGACCAGATCGCAGAGGCCTTCGCACTGGAAAACCCCACACAGGAATCTTTAGCATGCCTATCTTATTACTGATCCGTCACGGAGAAAACGAATACACCCGAACCGGACGCATGGCCGGACGACTGCCGGATGTGCATCTGAACAAAAAAGGACAGGAACAGGCCCGCGAGCTGGCTGAGACGCTGGCCGAAGCGCCCCTGGCAGCGGTCTACGCCAGCCCGTTGGAGCGCGCCCTGGAGACCGCTCAAATCATCGCCGAGAAGCGCGAACTTGAGGTCAACGTCCGCCCGGGGCTTGTGGAGAGCGACATCGGCGAATGGCAAGGGGTTGAACTCAAGAAGGCGCACAAATTTCCCGAATGGAAATTCGTGCAGGCCACCCCTTCCCGCTTTCGTTTTCCCGGCGGGGAATCCTTCCTGGAGATGCAGACCCGTCTCGTCTCGGAAGTGGAGGCCATTGCCAAAGCGCACCAACCGAACGAACTGGTTGCGCTGGTCTTCCACGCCGATCCCATCAAGCTGGTACTGGCGCATTATCTGGGCATGCCGTTGGATCACTTCCAACGCCTGGCCTGCGACACAGCCTCGGTAAGCGTGTTATTCATGAGCGAAGGCAGCGTGATGCTCTACAAACAGAATCTGCGTCCGCCATTCAAACTGCCGGAGCCACCCAAGCCAAAGCAAAAGAAGGTAAACAAAACGCGACCCTGAAGCCGCGTTTTTTGTTCGAGATTCTACGCACCAACAAAAGCCCTATCCGACAAACTCCATAAAAACCTGGTTGCCCAACAGCCGCCCACGAGGCGTCAGCCGCAGCCGGTCGCCGCTGCGCTCCAACAGGTGCAGGCCGAGAAAGCGGTCGATCTGCGGGCCAAAGACATCCGGCAAAGCCTTCGCAAAACGGCTCTGGAAAGCGCGCATCGACACCCCCTCGTCGGTCAGGCGCAGGCCCGTCATCATGTACTCACCCATCTCAGTAGCCAGGCCGATGTGGTGGTGGTCGACCGTCGCCACCGTAAGCGGGAATTTTTCTACGGAGAACGGTTCGGCTTGCAGTCGTTCGATATACGTTTTGATACGCAACACATTGGCATAGCGAACACCCGCTGCGAAACCGTGCGCGCCGGCGCCCAGTCCCAGATATGGATCGCCGCGCCAATATTGCAGGTTATGGCGACACTGCCGCCCGGCTTGCGCCCAATTGGAAATCTCGTACTGCCCGTAGCCCGCCGCAGCCAGACGCTCCATCGACCACTCATACATATCGGCAGCCAGGTCCGGGTCCGGCGCGGCCATCAAGCCACGCGCCGCCCAACGCCCGAAAGGCGTGCCATGTTCGATGGTCAGCGCATAGAGCGAGAGATGTTCAGGGCGCAGGCCCAAAGCCAACTCGACGGTTGCCTGCCAACGGGTCAGCGGTTGCCCCGGCAGGCCATAGATCAGGTCCAGGTTCAGGTTGTCAAATCCGGCTTTGCGCGCCCAAGCCACCGCTGTGATAACATCCGAATAGCTATGGCTGCGTTCGAGCATGTGCAGCTCTTCAGGGTTGGCCGACTGCACGCCAAAGCTGATGCGGTTCAGGCCCAGCGCACGCAGGCTGCGCAGATTCGCCAACGTGACCGTACCGGGATTGGCCTCGAGGCTGAGTTCCGCATCGGGGAGCAGGTCGAACTGCTCGCGGATGGTGCTCAGAACGGGCTCGAACTGCGCCGGCGACAGGAGCGAGGGCGTGCCGCCGCCGAAGAAGACGGTGTGCACCCGCAGCTTTTCCGGGGCGGACTCCCCGACAGCTTTGATCTCGCGGCACAGGGCCTGGACGTAAGCCGGAATCTGAGCCTCGTAACCTGCGTAGGTATTGAAGTCGCAGTAGGCGCAGCGATGGCGGCAAAACGGGATATGCAGGTAGAGTGAATAATTTACCGTCATGGGTTTTGATTATACCTTTGCGAGTGCGGCAATCCGACCAGCAGCGCCAGCGGACCGGCCAACAGGAGCCACATGGCCGTTCCCAAGCCAAACGCCTGCGCCGCCAGCCCGATCGCCAGCGGGACGAGCCGCCCCAGCAACCCGGCAAGGTTACTCAAGACCAGCACCGTCCCGCTGCGCCCAGGCAGGTTCGAATACAGACGACCCGACAGGATGGCGTACCAACCGGTGTTGAAGAAACCCAACAACCCTACCAGCATCAGCTTCGCCCAGGGATTTTGAACCAACAGGAAAGCGGGGAACAATACCAGTTCGAGCAGGACGCTCCAGCGCAGGTAAGCCAAGCCCCGCACCCGTTCGACCAGGGGAATAAGCAGGAAATCGCCCGCCAGCCCGACGCCCGTCCAGACGGCGACGGCTATGGCGCCCTGCGCGGGCTTAAAACCGGCCACGTCCACAAAGTACAACGCCAGGAAGCCATATAACACATCCAACATCAGGTCGGAGAATTCGAGCAGCACCAGCCAACGTACCACCTCGGGGCGTTTGAATTCGGCCAGGGCTTCACGCAAACTGTCTAGAAAAGCATGCACTGACGGGAAGTCGGCGTGCGGCGCTCCAGCGTGGGGAACCTGTTTCCATGCAAAGAAAAGGAAGAGGGTGGTCAGCGCAGCGAGGGCCCAAAAGGCCGGGCGCCAGCCCCATCCAAGCGCAAGAAAGCCACCGAGCAGGAGCGGCCCGGTGAAGACTCCCAGCGATCCTGCAAATGTCCAGCGCGCCATATTCTGTTCGTGGCGTTCCGGTTCGAGGTCCATCAGCGTGGCTTGCGACAGGCTGACGAACGCACCGGAAGAGGGATTGAAGAGAATGAAAGAAAACAACAAAAGGGCAAAGGTATGACTGGCGCCCGTCAAGGCCAGCGCGAGTGCAAAAAAGATTCCCCCGGCAAGAATCAACAGGCGACGCCGCCATACGTCGCCGAGGATGCCCAGAAAAGGTTCGACGAGGTTGCCAATGATGCTGGGCAGCGATAATGCAAGACCGACCTGGACATACGTCAGGCCCAGGTCGGTGCGGATGAGCGGCCAGGCGGCATCAGCAATGCCAAAGACAAACTCATCGAGATACTCGATCAGTAAGAAGATCAGGTGTGGCACGTCCCTTATTTCGGCGTTCTGGGCACTTTGCAAAGTTTGCGCAGAGAGGCGTCGACATCACCTTCGATGACGAAGGTCAGCACATCGCCTTCCTGCAAGATTGTATCGCCGTGCGGGATCATCAAGTGCGAACCACGCCGGACACTGGCGATGACGCTATCGTGCGGCCATCCCACTTCGCTGACACGCAACCCATCACAGGGCGCACCACGCTCGATCAAGAATTCTTCCACACGCGCCCCGGTCACCACGCCCAAACGGGCTTGTTGGGCATGATGCCGCAAAGTGGTGCGACGTGTCAGCGCCAAATCATAAGCGCGGATGGCGTCGGAACGGCGTAACAGGCCAATGATGTGACTGGCGTCGTCGCGCGCCACCACAGGTAGACGCCCAATATTACGCGTACTCATCTGGCGCAAGGCTACGCCAATCGTCTCGTCGGGGAAAGTCACCATCAAGTTCCGGCTACACACATCACCAACCTTGACATCGACCCCTTCGGCTTCTCCTTGCGCCGTCTGAATATCCTGCAACGTGAGCACACCACACAGATGGCTGTCTTTATTCACCACCATCAACCCGTGTGTACGCATCTTGAGCATTTTATCCGCTGCATCCTGCAACGTATCGCTCTCCCGCAACGTCACGTATTTCGTCTCCATGACTTCGCTGACCGTAATGCCCTCCAGCACTTCCACATCGCGTCCACGTTCGATGCGCAGTCCCTTGCGTGTCAGGCCCAGAATGTAGACCGAGTCTTTCTGCAAGCGCCGCGAAATCAGCATACTGACGATCACGGCAAACATCAAAGGCAGGATAATACGGTAATCGTGCGTCATCTCAAACAGTAACAGAATGGCCGTCAACGGCGCGTGGACAGATCCTGCCAACACAGCAGCCATACCAACCATGGCAAACGCCGCCGGAACAATGTGCAAGCTGGGGAAAAGGAAACCGCTTACCGTGCCGAACGCCCCCCCCAGCATGGCCCCGATAAACAAGGACGGCGCAAACACACCACCCGGAAATCCGCCTCCCACACTGACAGGGGTCATAATCAATTTAGCGGTCAGCAACGCCAGCAGCAACAGAACCGGAAATCCCGCCTCGCTCAAAACGTTGCCAATCGAATCGTAGCCTACGCCTAGAACCTGCGGTAAGAACAAACCAACGACGCCTAACAGAAGCCCGGCAAAAGCGGTGCGCAAGGGACGCGGTACGTTCCACGAATGGAAAGCATCCTGCGCCAGATAAACCAGGCGGGTATACAAGGCAGAAACAGGACCGGCGAACACACCCAACACAAGGTAGAGCACCAGTTCCCAGGGCGAATTGAACGTATAGGATGGCACGTTGAACGCAGGTTGTGGACCACTGATCGCCTGCGTAATCACCGCCGAAGTCACGGAAGCCAGCACAACAATTCCCAACGCATTGGCAGCAATTTCCCCCTGGATAATCTCGATGGCAAAAAACACCCCCGCAATCGGAGCATTGAAAGCGGCGGCGATGCCGGCCGCCGCGCCCGCTGACACCAACGTGCGAACGCGTTCCTCCGAGAGATGCAGAATCTGGCCGAACATCGAGCCCAGGTTGGCACCGATCTGCACCGAGGGGTCTTCCGGGCCAACGGACGCTCCGGCACCGATTGCCAGCGCAGACGCAATGACTTTGATGGGAGTACGCCAGTAGCGCAAGCGTCCACCGCCCAAAGCAACCGATTCGATGATTCCGGTTACACCGTGGTGCCTTTCCTCACCGACGAAAAAGTTGATCAAGAGACCGACGACAATACCACCAATGACCGGCACTAACAAAACCGTCCACTTACCGAGAATCGACATTAAACCGCCCACATCGGAGTAAAACATCGTGTGGGCAAGGTCGATCAGATATTTGAAAAACCAGACGCCAAGACCTGAAAGCAAACCAGTGACAACAGCTACCACAACCAAAATGGCAGCTTCAGAAATTTGGAAGCGAGATGCATATTTAGCAGTGAACTTTCTCATTTTTCCTACCCGAAATAAGATGCCGAGGTGCCCCGGAAATCGCTATGACAAAAGGAAAGCCCCTTCTCTTTTTTTCTCACGGCAACTTCCAAAGGCCGACGTCGATAATCTAATATGGTTCTTTAGGATCCCCTGTGGTAAGGGGTAGATGTGGGGGTGGGGGGGGGGGGGGGCGGCCCCCCCCCCCCCCCCCCCAAAAAAAAAAAAAACACACACCAAAAAAAAAATATAAATTAATATATATAAAGCGTCTTGGTTT